>CAZOXV010000082.1:0-5744 GCA_964583935.1 uncultured Methanosarcinales archaeon
ATGAAAAGACGCTTTACGAGCTTAGTAGATATGAGGAAGTTAGACCAAATGTATTCGCTGCTGGAAGACACGATCACGATGACTGCGTCACTTCATTGCTTTGGGCTCTTTACTTTATCATAACGGATGATTTTGAGGGAAGGACCTATGATTCCAAGTCAATTGAAGATGAATATGACGTTCGTGTTGGTGAATGGGAGGATGATATTCCTGACTTGAGGGAAGAGAAAGATACTGAAGCCGATCCAAGATGGATGCCTTCAGTCATTTTTGATGGAGATTTGTAGTAAAAGTATAAATACAACTGAATTAGTATAAATACTTTGGAGGATTTATGAGAGATTCGAGAAAGCCAAGAGCAGGATTAGCAGTCAAAAGCACTGCTAATATAAATAAGAAAGAGACTGATAAATTGAAAGAACCAGAAGTTGTTGAAGTCAAACAGTCATCGGAAAAGAAAGTTAGTAGAAGAAAGAAAACTTCTAGTCAAGATAATTAATTTTTGGAGGTAAACAATGGCAAGAGTATTCACAACTCCTGGTGTCTATCGCAGAGAGATTGACCTTTCTGAAATATTAGTTCCAACTGGCATTTCCAATGGTGGAATTGTAGTTAGATCAAAGAAGGGCCCTGTCAATAGACCAGTTCTTGTCACAAACGACAAGGAATTTATTGAGGTTTTTGGTGAACCGATTTTCACTTCTGGAACAGATTCCACAACAAATGGAAAGCTTATTCCAGAATACGGATATGGTGCTTATGGAGCACTTGAATATTTGAAAGAGTCCAACACTCTCTACGTTGTTAGAGATTTCACGCCTGGTTCAGACAACTATGCTCATGTAGATGTTTCACCATCTACATTGGACTTTACTATTCAGAGTGCTGGTATTTCTGGAACAAGATGGGAAAGAGGTAATAGACTTGACACGCTTGACTATATTAGTATAATTGATGATTACGCAGACAATTCAGATGGGGATGGAGATGGTCACGACAAATTTGTTATTGGAGCACTTGGTCCTGGTACAGATGCTAACAGTGTTGCTGTTACTATTGAGCCATTTAGCCCATCAGCAGACTGGAAGTTCACATATGATGAATATCCAACTTCAGCACATGCTGCTTCATCTGACACATTGACAAATGATGATTGTGCTGAGTGGTATCCAATCGGTAGTAAGGTTGCTAAAATCAATGTTTACGTAAAGTCAACAACACAGAGTTGGGATGATCTTTATAGAAACAACGATGATAGAAACGATGGAAGACTTTTCTTGTCTCCAGTAGAAACATTCTACGGTTCTCTTAGTGAGGACTTGAGGGACGCAAACGGAAACAACCTTTTCATCGAAAAGGTTATCAATGGGAACTCTCAGTACATTTATGTCAAGAAGGGAAACAGTGTTGGTGTAGAATGGGAAATTGAGAATGGTCCTAGTGATGACCTTATACCAACAGCAGAAACTTCGGCTGGTGAAGAGTATGTCAAGTTTGTTTCTTCTGCGACAACACAATCTAATAGTAATAGATTGATGATTCTTTCTGGTGGTGAAAGTGTGAAGGATGATGGATTGAATGACATTACTGGATGGAATATATTCGAGGATAGAGAGAACGTCAATGTACAGATACTTATTGGAAGTTCTCATAATACTGCCGTCAAGCAGGAAATGGGAAGAATAGCAGCGACAAGAGCGGACTGTATTGCAACAGTTCAGGCTGGTGAGCTTGATGACGATACGACAACGCAAGTTAGAAATGCTGAATCGTATGGTTACAGAACACCATCTTATGTTGCTATCTATGCAGGATACTCAAAAATCTATGACAAGTACAACGATAAGTTCGTTTTCTTGCCTAACTCGATTCTTGGAGCTTCTTTGTTTGCGAGAGTAGGCGATATTGCTAATCCTTGGGATGCTCCTGCTGGTATCAATAGAGGTACACTTTCAGTTCTTGACCAAAGAAAGATTTGGACATTTGATGAGATTGGTAAGCTTTACGATAGAAACATCAACGTGCCAAGGTTCATAAGAGGAACTGGTCATGTTATGTGGGGTCAGAAGACTGCTCAGTTGAAGGCATCTGCTCTTGACAGAATTAATGTAAGAAGAAATCTTCTTTACATTGAGAACAACATCGAGACAGCATTGCTTCCATTTGTCTTTGAGAATAATACTGCTAAGACAAGATTGAGAGTCTTTAGCTTGGTAGATGAGTTCTTGGCAGGTGTTCAGGCTGGTGGTGGATTGACAGCATATCAGGTTGTTGTTGACGAAACAAACAACACCGCTGCTGTTATTGATGCTAATAGATTGAATGTTGACATTTACGTACAGCCAACAAGAGCAATCGAATTCATCCAGTTGACAACTGTTATTACGAGGACGGGTATTAGTTTCGAAGAAGTTAGAATTGCAGCTGCTTAATAATATAGGAGGAATAAAATGGCAAATTTAACAATAGAAGGCCGCGCAAAAACATTACCAGACATTCAACGTAATTGGATGTGGGAACTATTTATCCCATCAATTGCTAATGTTACAAATGGTATCATGGGAGATGTTGAGGACTTGGTCATCAGAGCAAGAACAGCATCTATTCCCGCTCGTGGAAATGAAAAAATTGAAAGCCAGTTTATGGGTATGAAGCAGTTTTTTCCTGGCAAACCATCATTTGAACACACATTTGATGTTACTATAGAGGAAACTGAAGACCAGATTGTACATAGAGCATTGACAGCATGGCAGAATCTTGTTTTTAACATTGCCCCAAACTTATCTGTTGGTGGTCAGTCGTTGAGACCATTGAAGAGAGATGTTGCTAAGGATGTTTATTTGTTTATGTATAAATATAATGGTGATAATATGTGGGAAAGAATAAGATTTTATAACTGCTTTATTCAAAACGTTGGTAATGTATCATTGTCATATACTGAAAACGCAGCGGTTACATACACTGCTACGTTTAGTTTTGATTTCTGGACATTTGCGTAATATCTTCAAGATATCTTTCTTTTTCAATTTATAAATAAGTGTGAGGCACGATGTGTCTCACACTGAATTGATTTTAGCACACTAATTACATTAAGGATAAAATATGCCAATAGGTGTAAATAGTATAGAATTACCAAAGTACTTTAGACAACCGGAAAATGAATTTGGAAAATCTATTCAGAGAAATTGGCAGTTCTATGGATTTTTTCTTTATAGTCCTTTTAAGTCTATAAAAAGTAATACAAGTAATCTTGTGAATAATAAGTCAGAATTTCCTCCTGAAATTCAGACATTTCATATTTTGGATGTTACAATTCCAACATATAAGTTTAGAAAAGAAAAAGTCATGTATGGACAAGTTCCTAGAACTTTTCCCGTTTTGGATTTTGAAGGCTTTAATTTAAGCGTTACATTAGAAGAAGATGAATTTGGTACCGTTGAACGTTTCATAAATTGGAACCAGAGAAATATAATAGACAGTAGAGGTTACTATAACGCACCTAACAACGTAAAAACAAAAGCTTTTTATGTTGAAGTTCAAGATAAAAATGGTGCTCCCGTTGTTTACTATATATTTAAAGATTTGTACTTTTTAGAAGCATCAGACGCATCATATTCATATAATTCAAATGAAAGTATAAAAAGAACATTGACTTTTGGTTGTGATATGATGAGTACCGAATTTGTCGAAAAAAGAAAAACAACAATAAGAGTGCCAAGGGAAGATACGAATGTTATTACAAGAGAATCTGAATATCGTAATATGATAAATGTTATTTCAAGATAAACTAGGAGGTTTATATGCAAATGAAAGATGTTAGTGATGATGAACTTAGACAACTTGAAAAGAATTCAAGACAATCCAATTCAAATCCAAATGAAGTTCCTGACAGTAAGATAATCGATATGGTACAGCAAATTAAAGAAGGTAAAAATCCCGTTCAACAGGGTCATCAGCAAAACCAGAATATTGTGGAACCAGAAATGCCAAGAACACAAGAGATGGCATCGCCAGCACAATTTGCTAGTCAGATGAATTCGAACACGAATACAAATTCTAACTTTTGGAAGATAAACGGACTTCCATCTAAAGGAAAGTTTTATTCTGCTGGTACTGAAATTCTAGGTAGACCTATGAAGGTTTTGGAGGTAAAGAAGATTTCTTCTCTAGGAGAAGAGAATGGAGATTTCATTCTAAATGATATTGTCAGAAGGACAACAACTGGTATCGTTCACGACGATTTGTATGTTGCTGACAAACTATACATTCTTTTTTGGTTGAGAGCAAACACTTATAGAGACAGTGGTTACGTCGTTCCTTTTATTTGTCCAAAATGTGAGAAGAAATCCGAATACCATTTTGAGGTTGACAATCTTGAAGTTCAGCAGATTTCAGATGATTTTGACCCAAATAAAGAAATTCGTTTGAGTAACGGAGATACTGTAACATACGACTATCTTAGAATCAAAGATGAGATTTTTGTTGACAGATTCAAGGAATTGAACTATAATGCTGTTGGTGATATGGATGATGAGCTTTTAGCGATGTCTCAAATGATAAAGACAATCAATGGTAAAGAACCAACGTTGTTACAGAAGTATCATTGGATTATAGAACTTGAACCTGGAGATTACTCTTACTTGAGAACTTATATGGAGAAGAAGGGAATGGGAATCAAACCGTTTGTAAATATTACGTGTAAGCAATGTGGAGGTACTGCCCCTGTGGCGGTATCCTTTCGCAGCGACTTCTTTATTCCCGAATATAAGTTTGAGTGATATACTTGAAGTCGAGTTTCAATTGGGTTATGCTATGGGCATTTCTCCGCGTTTTAATGATATGGAATTCTTTGAGTTGATTTGGATGTATGAAAGAATGGCAGAGCAAAGAAACAAAGAGAATGAAGAAGCTCAGAAAGGTCAAGGTAATATGTCGATAGCCGATATGATTGGAGGACAAGGTGCCGGAAGAACAAAATAAAGGACAGGACTTTGTTTCGCAGAGAAACCTAAAGAACCAGTTGTTTGGAAAGAAAAAAGAAGATGTAGGGGCTCTCAATAAAACTATGAGTTCCTTTACAACTAGGAATATCAAGGCTCTTGATAATCTAACCAAACAGATGAGTGTTCTCAATAAAAATCTTGTCAATATGGTAAAACCATCTCAACAGAGAAAGGACTTTGTATCACAGAGAAATAATAAAAACGAAGATTTAAATAAAACTATGAGTTCCTTTACAACGAGGAATATTAAGGCTATTGACAATAGATCTAAACATTTAAGTGAACTTAATAATAGACTCGTCAATATGGTTAAACCATCTCAACAGAAAAAGGACTTTGTTCGTAGAGAAGACCCAACGACGAAGATTATCAAGGAGATTGACGACCTTGAAGAACTTTCAAGAAAACAACTAAAGTTGGAAAAAGATAAAAAGAAAGGTAAAGGTCTTCTGGGAATGCTTGGTATGGTTGGTGTTGGTTTGTCCGCTGCTATTGCTGGTAGCGGACTTGTTGGTTTCTTATTAACAGGAAGAAGCGAATTCTTACATAGTGTTGTTAAGGGTATTAAAAAAGCTGTTTGGGATATTCCTAGATTAATGTTTAGTGGATTCAAAGGTCTGAAATCTTTGAAAGGAGCTAAAAGCTTATTCAAAATTGTTGATGTCGTTAAAGATATAGGAAAGTTTGGAAGACTTTTGTCAAAGACCTTTAGTAGATTTGGATTCAAGGGTGTTGGTACAT
>CAZOXV010000083.1:0-5690 GCA_964583935.1 uncultured Methanosarcinales archaeon
GCGTTAGATAGTTATATCAGGATGGTCGTCACTGATGATAGTATTTTCTACGTCCATGAAATGAGGTGGTGTAGTGTCAACGACAACATCAATTTCGGCTATGGCCTCTTCAGCCCCATCTGTACATCCCACATAAAAAGGTGATGATTCTGGATTGGTAGTCTTGTGTGTATTGGCGCCTGTTTCTTCCATCTCAGTCATCCGACTTATTCTGTCAGAAACAGAAGAAATAGAACATTCAGCTCTCCTACTAGTCTCAAAGATAAGCTCGGTGGAAGAATCAGATATAAAATCTGTTTCGGGAGATCTACGTATAATCTCGAGAGGTCCAAAATCTACGAGAAAAAGCTTACAATCATCTAGAGCCACAGAATCTGAAACCAGATCACCCGAATCATCATATTCTTCTTTTGTTTTGGCATATACTTCTATACTGTAATAGTCGCCGTCGCTAACTTCCTCTGTAAAATTATATCTCAATTTTTCATCTGTTGATGATTCTTCAAGAAATGTTAAAGCAGATGTCTTATCGACAGGATCATGGAAATCACGCTCGCCAGTTTCAGTCTCAGGATAGTAACTGAATTCCACCATGACAGTACTTTCATCCACTGGAAACTCAAAATCTACAACAATAGTAGGATTTGGTTTTAGTATAACTATTGGGTCCCTTAAATGACTAAGACAACTCGTTGCCTCAACAGAAATAAAAGTAGAAAAAAGAATAAACAAAACTACAAAAAACAAAAAAAATTTCCTCGTGACTTGCATGGAATATTATTTGAAATCATTCAATATAAATCTTTGGTCTTGGATCGGCATCTGGATTATACATAAATGTGACTTCCTCCTCGCTGCCGTCAATCTTTCCAAAGTATTCGCCAGCAGGATTGCAAGTAACCTTAAGATTATATACAACACCAGTACGTAAACCCATGTTTTGGTCAAGTGACGTAGAAATTTCTACAGCATGCCTATACCTATGACCAACAAGCGTCTTTTCCATATTCTGCGAAGTTGTAAAAGCATTTCCAACAGCATTGGCTATTCTGAAGAATATGTTCTGAGCCTCTCCCGGATCAAATATATCAACCTGACAATCTGCATCTCGGAAAGTATACACTTCAACAACAGGTTTTCTTTCACTAGTTGAGCCTGAAGGATATATGGCATGAATATGGGTTGGTAATGTAGTGTCTCTTCGCACATTAACTGTCTTCTCCTGTAAAGATACTTGTCCCGCTTCATCAAAACATCTTATTGAATATTCTTGTTTTTGGTCTGAAGTAGGAAGACTAACTTTTGGATGTAGATTTGGAAGGAAATAATCAGCAAACTTATGCCATTCATCGTCTTGGCCTTTGTATTCACATCTTGAATATTCATCGACATCAACAATTACGTGAGCATCTTCTTCTCTTAATACAATAAAATCTGTACCTTCTGAAGTCACTGTTCTCACCGAATTATCTGACCTAACATCAAGTATCCTTGGCCTTACGACATCTATCTGGAGGAGGTGTTGGTACTCAGTAGATATATCTTCTCTATCTCTACAGGAAACAGTCACCATTGAAGCATCAAATCTTCGTATGGGGAGTCTTAAACCGTCTAACGTAAATTCATGAGTCAATGCAGTTTCAAGAGATTGTTTAACCAATTGTCTATCGCCCGATTCTGAAGGATATACAACGTGGCATGATGCAGGTCTGGAAAGTTCCACAGTAATAGACCTATCTCTATTGATAAATCGTAGTTCTACTGAAAGAATCTCAGGAGGATCCATATTCTTAGACACAACCATGTTAACATATTCTGCACTTCCGTCTTTCATTCTCGCAACCAAAAGAAAATTTGAAACCCCTTCATTGACACTATAACCTGAAAAATAATTTGTTTCAGATGTTGCCATTGCGCCAAGGGAACCACCAATAGAAGAAGTAACAGAGACACCATCTCTAAGAGCATCGATTCTCTGTACATCAGAACCATCTGAAACCCTAATCAAAGGATAGACAGAATTCTCTTTAATGTGATATATGTTTTTACCAGAGCCAGAATCTTGGATCGCCGATATCACTGGACCATTGTGAGAACCATCTCTCACAATCTCAATCTGAGCCATAGGATAAGTTTGCGTTGAATTGCTTAATGTAACATTAACAGGTTCACTTCTTCGACCATCTGAGTCTACTGCTCGCAGATATATAATGTCATCAGCGGCCGCTTCTCCAAGGAGAGCCAAAGACTTCATATTATGGGTTACTTTTGAATTGGCAAATGATGGATCATTCACAGAATATTCTAGTCTGTTATACTCAGATGATAAACCAGAGAAAGTTAGGAATGGTATATGTTCACCATGGAATACTTGTTGTTGAATCTGACTTTCGGCAATCTCAGGAATGTTAGACCTGACACTAAATGTTATAGAATCAGATTCAATCTGCTGAGTTAAATCAGAAGAAAGTCTACAAACGTACTTGTATGTGTAAATTCCCTCAGATAGATTAACTTTGGCTTGATGCACTAGCGATGCATGAGAAGACATAGACACATCTTCATGGTCATGATTAAAATCGATTGTACACTGAGTAAGCAAATTAGTTGTTACTCTGAATTCTGTTTCATCTGAATATACAACGTCATTCTGACGTGGGGCAAGCGCTTCATGATTTAAATCCATTATTCTAAGTCTATGTGGTGCAGCGCCATCACTAACACTTATTGCTACATCTTTTGAACGAGCCGCATTGCCTGCTTCGTCCTTACAAACAACAGAGTAGAGATAATCTCCATAAGCAAATGGCTTTCCACCGGTAGCGACTCCTGAAAAATCCTCAAAATTCAAATTTCTTGTTTCTTCATCGTAAAACATATCAGCTGTCGAAAATTGCCCAAATCTATCTGGGCATGCAGAATTTGGAGACTTACATTCAAATTCACACGAGATTCTTTTTTCAGAAGACTCCACGACAGACATTGTAGGCCTTAGTTCTGCGCCACGCAACCGCTTAGAATAGTCTAAGTAGTATTCTTGGATGTGATTTTGAATGCTTCCAAAAGATAATGTTGACCCTTTGTCTATGTCAACAGATATGTCCATTGGTTTTCTATCAAACACAAGTGTAAACTGTTCTACAGTCAAATCATCTCCATGCTTAGAACAAGAAACTAGGAAGGGTAAACTAACCTTATCAAACGGCTCAAAATCTGTTAGCACATATGTGTGAACAGTCCTTGTAGGATCGGGCATCATCTCGTGAGTTCGAGTTGGTTCATTTCCAAAGTCAAAATAACAATATGCGGGTTCGGTAGTTTCCGCCACAAAAACTTCATTGATATTATTTGTGATTCTAACACGCTCATCTGGTGAACTCAATTCGTTTATCTTCATCTTAGGAGATGTTAGGTATATACTTGAAGGGTTAGGATCTGTGACATTAAAGAATACTCTTTCGGTCATGATTTGTCCAAACTCATCTTCTGCAGTTATTTCTATAACATATTCACCAACGCCTATGTCATTGAGAAGAGTAGATGGATTCATTTCAGGTTCCACAGAGAACTCATAACGTTTCCAGTCCGCAATAGTATTCATAGATTGGAATGCGCTTCGTGGATCAACACTTTTGCCACCATAGAACAATCTCTCAATAAATTCTCGTGTCTCATTAGGTAAGAGTTCTCCACGGGTTCCTTGTCTATCTATAGTGTCAACAGGGGTAAGTTCCATTTCCCCCATCTGATAATGACTAGAGAATAAGCTTGTCTCCATTGTATACATATTAACTTTAACTGATGAAACTCTGTTTGTCCAGAAAACATCATCAACAAACAAAGAGACATCTATGTCATCCCCATAATTCACATTGTCTGCAAATTCGACATTATTTATTCTGTACGTCCCTAGGACAGGTGGCTGAGTATCATAATACAATCTTATTGTTTTTGATGCTTTATTTCCATAAATATCTTCTACATTAAGCACGAGTATGTTTGGACCGTAAGCGTTCCGAGTCATAGTAAGAGGATTCAAACCAGCCAAAAAACTAAGAGTCTTGCCTGAATCGGAAGTGCTAGATGTAAAAGTCCTAGGAGAGACTTTCAAAGATTGGTCGGCCAAAGAATCATACTCTAATATTCTTGTGGACTTTCCTGGATTATTAGAAGATTCAAGACTCATACTATATTTTTCTATTGTGAAAGGTATGATATCTTTTATCTCACCTTGAATTTCAACATTCTCATTTGATACAAAAAACAAATCATCTTCTTTAACTTCAGTAACAGCCTCTAAATAAGGTTCAGGAGCCTCACGTTTAATGAAGAAACTCCTACATCTAACTGGTTCATCATTTCCAACTCTATCTGTTGATTGGAAACAAACAGTAAAAGAGTGTTCTTCTTCTATAGTTGTTGAAGAATCGTATTCAATGTTAGGAGTACAAACAGTATTGTCTGAAACATCACCTAAAGAAACAGTACAATATTTCACATTTTCTGCAGAACAGCCTGCATAAAGATGCGGATAGAGCGGATCAATTGTAGTATCTTGACAATCAAATTCAACAGAGACATTTCCATTGAAATAATAGATTCCATCATACTTATATCCTTGAGTACTTGTTCCTCTTTGATCTTGCTTTCTTCTATCATTAATAGAAGTTCTTTCATTTAAGCCTTCGTTGAGTCCAGAAGCGGAAAACAAAGTCTCTGGCGCAGATTTATCAACCACAAAAGTGGTTGGTTGCTGCGGACTCTTTCTCAAACAATTTTGGTCTGAACAATCAGCATTAGATTCACATTCTTGTCCACCATACTTGCAGAACTTGACTCTCTCCTCACATGCAAAATGATAATCGTTCTCATAAAATTCATCGAATACGGGGCCTTTATCTGAACCATGGAGAGGACCAAAGAGTGTATATCTGTGAGTTTTATAATCATTGGTTGCTTCAAGCTCTTGTGTCATGCGTGTTGCGCCTTGAGGCCAAGAAATCCAACAATCAGAAGGAACATCAGTCTCTAGATGGAACTCCACATCATTATAAGACGGTACTGCCCACCCATCAGGAGGAGAACGTATATCCATGTTATCTTCTTTGTCTGCCCTAACTCTCGTATAAGGAACATCAAGACTGCCATTAATATTACCAGCAGCATCTTCACAAACCAAAAAAAGATTATACAATCCATCGGGAACGATATAATTTACAACATGGGAAGTCAACAAAGTTCCTTCTAGAGGTTCTGATTCTTTTCTCTCAGTAAAGGCATTAGCAGTGTTTATAGGGTCAAGACGAGTTTCGCATTTTATTAACTCTTTATTTCCTGTCGCAGGATCTTCTCCCAGACTGTCAATCGTAAATCTAACTCTTGTTTGGTCGGGTTCACCAGGCACAGCAAACTCATCAACTATAACATCATAATTAGGAGGTGTCGTATCTACAATTATTTGAATTGATTCCAGAGGCAAAATATTTAGATTACTATCCTGTGCAATATACCTAAAATAATAAACACCATCTTCACCGTCTTCTACAACTTTATTACCTGCAACATTGACACTGATAAGACGACTGTCAAAGCTTCCAGAACCAGGCATATATGTTATTAGGTCTCTTACATTTCTTGAATCCCTAGGCGTATCAGGGCAACAATTATCATCTTTGCTTATACAATACCTA
>CAZOXV010000084.1:0-5677 GCA_964583935.1 uncultured Methanosarcinales archaeon
GAACCCTGATAATACTGTCTCGAGTATTAAGAGGCATATGGGTGAAGATTACAAATCAGAAATTGAAGGAAAGAAATATACACCCCAGGAAATTTCTGCGATGATACTGCAGAAACTTAAGACTGATGCGGAAGCATATCTTGGTGGCAAAGTAGACGATGCGGTTATAACTGTACCTGCTTATTTTACAGATTCTCAAAGGCAGGCAACAAAAGATGCAGGAAAGATTGCAGGTCTGAATGTTCACAGAATTGTTAACGAGCCAACAGCTGCTTCACTTGCTTATGGTCTTGATAAACAAGACAAGGATCACAAAGTGCTTGTTTTTGATCTTGGTGGAGGAACGTTTGATGTTTCTATACTAGAACTTGGTGATGGCGTTTTTGAAGTCAAAGCAACAAACGGCGATAATTTGCTAGGTGGCGATGATTTTGATCAGAAAGTAATGGAGCATATAATCGCAGAATTCAAGAAGCAGAGCAATATAGACCTTTCTCAAGACAGGATGGCTTTGCAACGTATTAAGGATGCTGCAGAGAATGCTAAGAAAGAATTGTCAAGTTCTCAGAAAGCAGAGATAAATCTACCTTTTATCACCGCTGATGACAAAGGTCCAAAACATCTTCAGACTTCACTTACAAGAGCTAAGTTTGATGAGATAACATCTGATTTAGTAAAAAGATGCGAAGGCCCAATGAAGCAAGCGATGAAGGACGCCGGACTTGATTCTAAAGATATCGACAAAGTAATCCTTGTAGGTGGTTCAACAAGAATACCAGCTGTACAAAAGCTTGTTAAGGACATTACAGGAACAGATCCTGACAAATCAGTTAACCCTGATGAGGCTGTTGCACTGGGTGCTGCTATACAAGCAGGAATTCTGGGTGGAGAGGTTAAGGATGTACTTTTGCTTGACGTAACCCCTTTGAGTCTTGGTATTGAAACTCTTGGTGGTGTTTCCACTAAACTGATTGAAAAGAATACAACTATACCTACAAAGAAATCTCAGACATTTAGTACTGCTGCTGATAATCAGACGTCTGTAACTATACATGTCCTTCAGGGAGAACGGCCTATGGCATCTGACAACAAAACTCTTGGACGATTTGACTTGGTTGGAATACCACCAGCTCCTAGAGGAGTACCACAGATTGAAGTTACTTTTGACATAGATGCGAATGGTATAGTTCATGTCAGTGCAAAAGATTTAGGAACTGGAAAAGAGCAAAGCATCAAGATAACTGCAACATCTAATCTTTCTGAAGAAGAGATTGAAAAGATGAAGAAGGATGCTGAAGAACATGCTGAAGAAGACAAGAAAAAGAAAGAGAAGATTGATGTTTTCAATGAGGCAGATAGTATTGTCTTCCAGTATGAGAAAACTTTGAAAGATCTTGGAGATAAGGTTGATAAGTCTAAGACAGAACCAATTCAGTCAAGAATTGATGAGCTGAAAAAGCTTCTCGAAGACAGAGACAACAAATTTGAAGAGATAAAGACTAAAACGGAGGAGCTTAAAGAGGAATTTTCCAAGGTCGCAACTGAACTCTATCAGAATATGAACCAGAATGCAGAAGGTGCTGAAGCATCTAATGAATCTGGTGAATCAGAGCAGAAAAACTCAAAAGGTAAAGAGAAAGTTGTAGATGCTGAATTTGAAGAGGAGAAGTCTGATAAATCAAAGGAAGATAAATCCGACGATAAGAAAGACAGCTCTGGCAAGGACAAGAAATAGGTTCATTTTTTATATTATGCCTTTTTTTTGTCCAAAGTTTTATTTTTATTTTTTTATTCAAATTTTTCGGTTGTTAGGATGGATTTGAGATATAAATGTGCGGTTGTGGATCACGATGATACTGCTGTAGATAGTACTAGGCTAATTCATTACCCTATATATAGGGAACTTCTTGGTGAGATGAGGCCTGACTACGAGATAATGTCTTTGGACGGTTTCATTAATATGAATAGAAATCAAGGTATTAAGCGGCATTATGTTGAGGATTTAAATTTTACAGAAGATGAATGGAAATATGCTTTCGAGCTTTGGCTGAACCATCCACTAAGAAAAACAATTCCTTCTTTTTATGAAGGTTTTATTGAGATTTTTGAGAAGTTCAGCTCTGCTAATGGAATCTTTGCTGTAGTTTCGCATTCTGACGAGAATGCAATACGGATGCATTACTCTAATAAGGGCAATCTTATGCCTAAATTCATTGTTGGGGCAAATGGTAATCCTGATTACAACAAGCCTAATTCATGGCCGCTGGACAAGATAATGGAGATGTATGATGTTGGTTCACGTGACATCATTGTTGTTGATGACCTTGAGCCTGGAATTAATATGGCAGAAAAAAGGAATGTTGATACTTTTGGTGTAGGATGGTCTCATGAAAACCCAGATAGCTTCAAAGAACGTTGCACATTTTATTCTGATAATATAGAAGACTTGGAAGGGGTGCTTTTCTAAGATGGCAAAAGACTACTATGAAACACTAGGTGTGAAAAAAGATGCATCCCAGGACGAGATTCGAAAAGCATACAAGAAACTTGCCAAGAAGTATCACCCTGACTTGAACAAAGATAACGCTGAGGCGGAATCTAAATTTAAAGAGATAAACGAAGCGTACAAAGTCATAGGAGATGAGAAGTCAAGAAGGAATTATGACCGATTTGGTACTGCTGATGGCCAGGGCGGACAAGGATTTAGTGGCTCTGATTTTGGTGGTTTTGGTGGCTTTGATTTCAATGATGTTTTTGATGATTTCTTTGGTGGTAGTAATCCTTTTGGTGGCTTTAGTAATCGTGGTTCTCGGACAAGGGCAAGACGAGGCTCTGATTTAAGATATGATGTTGAGATTGATCTTGAGGATGCCTTCGCAGGCAAGACGATATATATAGATATACCGGGTCATGATACTTGTGAGAAATGCGGTGGTAGTGGTGCTTTCTCAGATGATGATATCGTAACTTGTAAAACATGCAATGGTACTGGAGCTGTGAGAGTAACGAAAAGAACTCCGTTTGGATTGTTTTCACAAACTTCTGTTTGTCAAGATTGTGGTGGATCTGGCAAAACCATAAATCGCAAGTGTTCGGAGTGTGGTGGACTTGGTACTGTAGAAAGGACAAAACGTCTTAAGGTTGATATTCCTCCTGGTGTAGATACAGGTTCTAGATTGAGAGTTCCTAGTGAGGGTGACATTGGTGAGAATGGTGGAAGTCGTGGTGATTTGTTTGTTTTTATAAATGTCAAGGAACATAAAGTTTTCACACGAGATGATGAAGATATACATATAGAGATACCAATTTCTTTTGTACAGGCGTCTCTTGGCGATGAGATAGAAGTTCCAACACTTGAGAGTAAAGCTAAGATGAAGATACCAGCAGGTACCCAGTCTGAGACGGTTTTTAGGCTGAAAGACAAAGGGATGCCAAGAGTGAATTCTTCGTCACGTGGTTCTCAGTATGTCAAAGTTACTGTTAAAGTTCCTGAGAAGTTGACACAAAAACAGAAAGACTTATTGAAGGAATACGATAAAATTTCTAAAGACCGTTTTGATTACAAATCTTTCTTTAATAGGATAAAAGACGCTTTTAAATAATTCGTTTTTTTACTGTAACTATCCAAAAATATTTTTTATTCTTTGAAATATTAGAATATAATTGCACCTACAATAAGGGCTAAACACGCTAGAAAAAATAGTGAATGCGATGTCATAATCTGTCTGTCTTTGTGGACAAAACCATAATATATCCATGTCAAATGCGTTGTCCCTAGAAGTGCGAAAGTTAGTATGGAGATTGACGCAGCATTCCTCGCAGAATATATTTTTAATATTTGTGGAAGCATGAACATCGGACCTATGCTTGCTATTATAAGCATAGCATCATCGAGCATCTTAATTTTAGGATTTTTGTTAGGATATTGTTCCAAGTGTTTTTGATGCTTTCTTTTTCTTTTGTGTATATGTTCTAGACTTGAGTGTAATGTCATAGAGTGTTATCCTGCGTAGATAATATATATATTTTTTGCGGTTATTGTATTTTCTTTGACTGCCAACATGTTAAGTAAAATATTTAAACGTCTATCACGATAATACCTGTGTGAGTGTATGAGTGATGAGCTAGTTAACTATATAATTGGTCAGATTGGTCAAGGGTATAGGGTTGATCAGATAGAGAACTATTTGAAAAACTATGGTTATGACCAAGAAGAAATAAAAAAATCAACAGAAGTTGCTGTTGACCTTTCTTCGAAATCTTACATTGGGTATATTGACCAGCAAATTCAAGCGGGATTTAGACTTCCGCAGATACGTGCTGGGTTAGTTAATCAAGGTTATGATTACAGGATTATTGATGCAGCAATGAATCATTATCATTCTAATTTATTTTCAGGGATAAAAGATAAATTTGATAATTATTTGCGTGCTGAGAATGAAAAGAAACAGCTTTCTATCGCCGTTAATTCGTCTGTGCGGCAAGGTTTGAATTATGGTCTTACGCTAGAAAATATCCAATCTAATTTAATTTCGCAAGGATACAATCCTAACATAGTTAGTGCTGAGATTAACAAATTTAGACAATCTCAGCTTCATATACCTAAAGCCGCAATAATACCAGTCATATCCATTTTTGTGATTGTTGTTGCTGTTTATTTTTTCATGGGTTCATCAGCACCTGCTCAGGAAATGCAGGAAAGACTTTTAGATGTGACTGCAAGAAATTCTCAACCTGATATGTCTCTTTATCCTGGAAGTTATCTTCATTTTCATGTTGAAAGAATTCCTATGGGAACAGAAAGAGAATTTGATGTTGATTTTGAATACAGGATTTTTGACCGAGAGGATAATCTTATAAGACGGGCTAGCACTACAAAATCCATTGTGTCTAATCTAGGTGACAAAATAAAACTTCCTAACTCTATGGAACCAGGTGTCTATAAATTTGAAGTTATTGCAGAGTATATGGGTGAAACACAAGCAAAATCTTCTTTTGAGTTCGATGTTCTAGATGATTCTGATTTGGATGAAGGAGACACAGAACAAGACCCTGATGATATTCTTGATGACATTGATGAACCTAGCGATGATATTAATGAAACAGAAAATATATCCGATGATATTGATGAGCCTACAGAAGTTCCTATTGAAGAGCCTATTGATGAAGCTGATGAAGAGCCGCCTGTTGACATGCCCGAAGAAGAGATTCTAGAGGACGTATTTGTTGATATTTCTTCTGGAAGACGCTTATCCACTGGGGATGTAAATAGGGTGAAGTATGCGCTTGAAAGTGATGGTCCTGATTATGCATTATTTCTCTGTAATAAGATACGCGATACAGCATTGTCTGATGAATGTAAACTTGTAGTTGCACAGGAGACTGGTAATATAGAGTTTTGTGAGAATACGAAGACTGACTCAGGGCACGATAAATGTTATCTAGAGTTTGCACAAAATTCTACCAATGACGAGATTTGTGATAATATGATAGGACGCTCCTCTACAACTGTTTGTAAGATATATGTCGTTAGAAACAAAAATCTTGCAATTATGGAAGAACAAGATCAGGATGAGTATTTTAACAAGATAAAAGAGAGTTACGATTGAAGTTCTGATTGAAATATATTGTCGTGTCAATTATAACTAATTTTAGTTTTCATTTTAGAAATATTAAT
>CAZOXV010000085.1:0-5590 GCA_964583935.1 uncultured Methanosarcinales archaeon
TATATTTCATTACTAACGCCATGAATATTGTGACCACTAGAACTATTATTTTTAGGACTATTATCATATGTCATTTCCTCATACCTAAAAATTTGAAAAATGAATTTTTTGAATTATTTACTCTTTTTGGTATTCCAATAAATGTTTCTTTATGTATGAAATCTTTAATTTCGCTTTCGACCTTATCAAAATCTTCAAAAAGCTTTTCATCACTCCTGAATTTTGGTGTATGATGGTGATGGCGGCCATTTTTAGTAGTGTACTTATGCTTTTTGTGGAGCATTTCGTGATGCATAACCCTATCAATAAACCTCTCAGGAGAATTCTCAAATATTCTAGACACCATTATAGTATCTGTACCATAGTCATATCTCCCAAGTACCGACCTTGAAAAATTTCCCCAAACAAGATTTGTCATATCAAGCATCCCATTGAAATATCTATTATTAACTCTGTTGAATGATTCTTCTAAAACAGGATCAGATAAATTCTTTTCAGCAGAACGATGCGTGTTCTTGAGAAATATATGATACAAATCTATCGATAATGTCTTTGTCTTTCTCTCTCTCTCCCCTGCGAAAAGTTTGAGTAGCAATTCTTGTATAAGACCTTTCTTTATATCTTTTGAGACCGTATTCCACTTCTTAGAAAGACTAACTACAATCTCGTTCTTATGAGTATAGAGTTTTATGTTAGCATTATAACCCTTGAATGCACGTGAATAGCGTATCCTAGAGGAATATGTGAAATTCTTACTGGGAAACAACTCCATAAAAGATTCTTCAATCAATTTCATAAAACTAAAAAATGGTCTCGTATTTAATTATTTTCTGATTGAGAAAGAAGATAAAGCTATTTTTCAAAAATAGTTCGCTTGACTTTCTTTAGAACCACATCTTCTATATTATAGGCACCACGTGTCAATGCCTCGGTATATCCCGCAAAAGCAGCCTCCGCAAATCTTCCACTTTCAAGCCAATAATAAAGCCAGTCATTCGTGTATCTTGGATCATTTTCCATTATTCCACTACCCATATGCTCAAGCCATTCCTTGTTAAAACCTTCATGGGAACCTAACGGATTTGTCATTATCACAGGAATGCCTAAACCAGTATAGAATGACATTTCGCTCGGCTTAGTCCATAGAATATCTGTTTTTCTCAGGTACATATTAAGAAGCTTGAAATATTCCATCTTGTAATCTGAGTAGACAATTCTCAAGCTTTTACCAAGACATTTCTTAAGACCTATGTGCTCAATCTTTTTCGTGAAATAATTAAAGACATTTTTGCGTGTTCCAGCAACAAGATTTAAACAAATTTTATTTTTAAGTATTTTTGTCCTAAGCGATTCAGCTATATAGATGCCAGTCTCACGTTGAGCACCTGCTCCACCCACAAGATAAGAAATTGTGAGCACATGGTCACTTTTGGAAGGTATTTTACCACCAAGAAACTTTTTTACTAGAGGCTCATTTTTTTTGGCAAAAGTTTTTTTAGGATCAAGATTCGCAAGACGCCACTTAATGTCTTCTTTAAGAAGTTTTTCTGACACACCACCAATATTCTCTTTGGGAAGAGGAAAACCAGTCATGATTATTCTATCATCACGCACACCATATTCTTTTAATCGCACGACAACATGTTTGCAAGGTGCAAGATAAATAATAGATGACTTCTTAGGCTCTGCAGCAACCCAGACACGATTGAGGTCAGAATCAGTTACCACACAATAAATCTTATTTTTTATGCCTCTATATTCAAGCGCCAAAGCAACAAAAGGAAAAGTAGTAACAACAGGATGTCGTGTCTCAGAAATTATCTCTGCAAGCTTTTCACAGATTTTCCGCTTGAAAATGTATTTCCTTGTGTACTTTGTCCAGTATGTAGGTTTTGATAAGTCACGTATTGGAAACAATGGAGCAATAGACTGTGCTCGGTCATATAAGCCAAAAAGACAACTGCCCACCAAGGGAGCGTTTTTAATTCTGGAAACCCACTCATAAGATGATTGGATCTTTGTCCAAGTTTTACGTTCAATTTCTGGAACCAACTGATCTTGGTTGACATCAATTATTCTAAGATAAGCCATGTCTTTAAGAGGATAAGCAGCTCTGTGATGACCGTATCCCATGTCTGCTGTAAGAATCCAGGCATAGCGTTTCATTCTAAATTTTATTGACTTGGTGACTTAAAAATGTATCTCTAAAAACACAGCCAAACCATCTCTGGAACTCACAATAAGTTTAAATACGAAAATAAGATACTCAAAATCATGGAAGAACATTTTATCTCGTCAGGAAGTAATGTATTGGATAATCTTTGTGAAGGGATTGAAAAGGATGTAATCACAACAATCTATGGGCCTGCAGGTTCAGGAAAAACAAACTTCTGCATACTTACAGCAGTAGAAACTGTTCGGAATGATAAAAAAGTAATATACATAGATACAGATGGAAGCTTCTCAGTAGAACGGCTCAGACAAATATCTGCTGCAATCGGAAAAAAAACAGAAGAGATAATGCAACATATGGTGTTCTACAAACCTGTTAATTTCCAAGAACAGAAACTTGTCTTCGATAAGTTACGTACTATAATAAGTGATAAAGTTGGGCTTATTGTTGTTGACTCAATCGCGATGCTTTACAGACTCGAGATTGGAAAGAATTCAGAGGAAGTCTATAACATAAACAAAGAGCTTGGAAAACAACTTTCACTCCTGTCAGAGATTGCAAGGAAAAAAAACATACCTATTCTGATAACCAACCAAGTATATTCTTCTTTTGAAGAAAAAGAGAAAGTAAACATGGTTGGTGGTGACATCTTGAGATACAGCAGTAAATGCCTCATAGAGTTAAAAAGCTTCAAGAACTCAAGAAAAGCCATGCTAATAAGACACAGATCGTTCCCTAGAGACAAAGAAATAATCTTCAAGATTACAGAGTCAGGAGCAGAAACAATAGAAGACATAGCAGAAAAACAAAGTCAAGAAAATGGACATCACGACCAAAAAAGAGAAGAGAATAAAGATAATGAATTCTCATCAAGATACAAAGAATCTTTCTAAATCTCTTGTAACAGTTTCACTCCAATCTTTTTCATGAAAGTATATGTATGAGTAAGCTGAGTCCCACAACAAAAATGAATAAAGTTTCCTGCTCCTAGATATTGAAATAATTCTGTCAGGTGGACTAAACCTCGAGATATATATATTATCCTTAAGATTATCCATTGAAATAGAATTGGGTTCTATTTGTCCCAGTTTCACCTTATGGGCAATAATCTTACACGAATCCAGAATTTCCTCTTGACCATCATAGTTAATACACAAATTGAGAAAATAAGATTCATAGGATTTAGTTTCTGACGCAATCCGTCTTATTTTTTCCGTAGAGTTACCAGGAACATCATACCATTTTCCAAGGAAAGTTATCCTAGTCTGGTTTTCGCGCGCAACAGGGAGAATAAAGTCAAGAAATTCATTGAGTTTCTCATAAATTTTGCTGAAAAAAATAGGTTTGTCAATTTTCTTAGAAACATATAAGGTCATTATAGGTATGTTGTTCTTCAACTGCAAATCAAAGAGAGATCTCAAAAGTTTATTTCTCATAGAAAGATTATTTTCTATCTCATTAACAGCAGTATCACCTTTTTCTTTCATAATCTTTTCAAGCTGAGAGATATCAGACAAGTTAAAAGCTATATGCTTAATTTTCTGTCCATTCTCATCAATCTCTTTCAGCCTTTTCAAGGGAAGCAGACTGTCGAGGACCATATCTAAGGGATATAAACAAGATTTATAAACTTTCTCTGTAGTTCTGATTATATGCATATTGAATACATCTTATTGACTGTGGGCCTAACAGGGATAGTTATTGGTTCAATAACAGATATACAAAAAAGAGAAGTGGCTGACTTCGTGAATTATTTTCTTATATTTGCCGGATTAGGCATACGACTAATTCATTCCTTAGCTACTTTTGATTGGATGTTTTTTCTAAGTGGACTTCTTGGTTTTGGTGCATTCCTTGCACTCGCCTATTTAATGTTCTTTACAGGGCAATGGGGAGGAGGAGATAGCAAGATGCTGATGGCAATGGGTGCTTTGTTTGCAACATACCCAAGCGTTCTCACAGAATATTTCTCACCTAATCAGATTGGATTTCCATTTCTCATCACATTTTGGATGAATCTTCTCGTATTGGGGGCGATATACGGTATAGTATGGACAATAGGCCTTGGAATTTTTCATTACAAAGACATGATTAAGGAATACAAGAAAACGATAAAAACAAAGTTGGTTAAGAAAGCCCATATACTAAGCCATGTTACCGCAGGAATACTAATTCTATTTGGAATATTTTCGTCAAATCTGATTAATAAGTTATTTGGTATTGTTTTTGGTCTTATGATTCTGCTCTTTTTCTATATGTACATTTTGATAAAATCTGTTGAAAAGTCATGCATGTACAAAATAATTACTCCCGATAAACTTGTAGAGGGAGATTGGCCAGTGGATGATGTTACAAGTGATGGGAAGGTTGTGTTCAACAAAAGTAAAAAAATTGGATTTGAATCAAAGGATTTAAAGAAAATAATGAACTTATATAATGCAGGAAAGATAAAAAAAATCAAAGTTAAAAATGGGGTTCCTTTTGTTCCAAGTTTCCTTTTTGCATTATTGGTTTCCTTAACATATGGAAACATAATAGCAATACTTTTGTAGAAATTTCAATCTATTTTTTTGCTACAGGTGAGATTTTATAAGAAATATTTATAAATGAGAGAATCAAAAGAAAACTGGGGCGTATGGTACTGAAGAAAGAAGCTGAACTCTTTGAAAAAATGTTCTTAATTATATTCTTCCTTATTGTATTCTATCTTGCCTATATGGTTGCCAGACCTTTCCTTCTTACAATAATTACTGCGGGGATTCTTGCGTATGTTACATATCCTCTGTATAAAAAGCTGTTTAGTCTTGTCAAGAAAAATAGAACAATTGCATCGACAATTATGGTACTCTTTGTTTTTTTAGTTGTTGCAGCACCTTTATCAATTCTAGGAACCTTTATAGCAGGTGAAGCAGTCTCCGGGTTAAATTCTGCTGTAGAGTTTACTGAAAAGGCAATTTTAGAAGGGGAATGCAAAGGTGACAATAGTACAATCTGCATTATGCTTGAGCAGGTTATATCATTTACAGAAAGCGAATTTTTTGAGAGATTCATACGCCAGAACATGCCTAATTTCTCGCTTGTAAATACAGGACAAGGATTCTTTCTTTCCGTAACCGGTTTTGTATTCCACTTATTCATTACATTCTTCGCACTTTTCTTCTTCTTCATTGATGGTGATGAAATAGCAGCATGGATTAAGGATTCAATACCTCTAAAAAAAAGATATAGACAGATGATTATTGAAAGGTTTAAGAGCATAACATCTGGAGTCATCTATGGACAGATTATGACGTCCATAATACAAGGATTACTTGCAGGGATTGGTTTTTATATCTTTGATGCAGGCTCGCCAGTTCTTCTTGGACTTCTAACAGCATTCACATCAATATTCCCTTTTATTGGCGCGGTAGGCGTTTG
>CAZOXV010000086.1:0-5588 GCA_964583935.1 uncultured Methanosarcinales archaeon
AATGCAGCTCCAACCATACCTCGGCTTTTCTTTTACTAACAACTGGAACGGTTTTATCCAGAATTTGACAGATTTTACTGTCTTAGTTCCAAAGGGTATAGAACTTGTAGATTGTGATGGTATGACTGATATGATTCGAAGGGATGAGTTCAGCGATGAATTCTTTACTAATTATACACTTACTAACGAAGGGCTTGAGCATATTTCTTCCCGGATAACCTCAAATTCAGGTTCAAGGCAGTTTGTTCCACAAAATTTCAAGTGTTTCATGGTTTTTGATCCAGAGATACTTTTTGAAGAAAGGAACAGGCTTGATCCTATATCTCTTAACATTTTTGCTTTTGCAGAATATGATTACATGCTTATTGAAGAAAGAACAATAAACCGAGTTTCTGACCATGATGAAGTCACCATAGATCTAGAACCTTCAATTATTGGGTTACATGCAACACCAACCGTTACTGTTGATGAGCCGGGAGCACTTAAAGAACTCTCAAGTGCACGTCTAACACTGAAATATAGAAAATCAGGTGAGCTTGAGTCTAATGTTGTCGAAGACTATGAGGATGTTGCACTTATTAAGGGTGCAGACAAATCCTTTTCAACAGTGTTTAGTACTCCATTAAGTGAAATTATAACTGATCTTTCACGTGGTGATTCTGTGATTTTTGAGTTCAATGTTGTCAAAGACGACGGTGAGCCGTACAAGGCTGTCAAGGTTGCAAGAATACTGAATAATCCGCCAGAGGTAATGGAGGACGGCCTTTATTTTTCACCAACTTCTCCTGGCACCCATGATGATATAGAATGTTATGCCGAAGTTGTTGACCCTGATGGCGATGAGATTGAAGACGCAACCTTTGTTTTCAGAAATATGCAAACACAAGAGAGTTATGAGATTCCAGATAGTGCTTGTGAACAACAAGAAGATCATTGGCTTTGTTTTGCTCAGTTATCTCAAGAAGAAACGAATACTGATGATGTAATAGAATGCTCAGTTACTTTATATGATGGTGTTGATTATAATAGAGACACACCAAAAATCCAGACAACTGTTCAAGCAGGCACTTCTGACGATACAGATTTTGTACCTGAAGAGCCTTGTGAATCATCAGATGGTCTTGATATAAGAAGTCAAGGGACTACTACAGGTGTCAATGAGGAGGATGTTTCCGTCAGCAGAACGGATTATTGTGATGATGAAAATACACTTGTTGAATTTTATTGTGAGGATAACATTGTTAAATCTGGTACGTATACCTGTGATTGCTATAGTGGAGCGTGTATATGATGAATCGTAGAAAAAGAAGTCTTTTTTTGATATTCTTGGTTCCCGTTTTATTCTCATTACTGCTAGCATCATGCGATTCATACCAATCTTATGGCGAGCCGGAAAAGGTTTCTGGAACACGTGGTTTAACCCTTGAAATCATGCGGAACTCGCTACCAAGAAGTATATATGAAGGCGAGCGCCTCTATATCCAACTAGAACTCTTAAATGAAGGTGGTTTTGATATAGACGATGGAGTCGTTTTTGTGAATGTTGATCCAAATTCTTTTTCTATAGAAAATAAAGAAGATTATTCAAGAATAAACCTTAAAGGTGATGATGGAGTTTACCGTGGCGAAGATACCGTGAAAGAAATTCAATTAGTTGCAAAAGAGTTCTCGATGCCCGGTGTAACCGCGCATGATGCGGAAATAAAAATTAACGCATGCTACGAGTATCAGACTTTCTTCCAAGACACTTTTTGTCTTGATACTGACGTCAGAAGAACCCAAAGTGAAAAACCCTGTACGACCAGGTCTTTGTCAGGTTCAAGAGGACAAGGAGCCCCTGTTGTCGTTAGCAATGTAGAGCCAAGAATAACAATGGGTTCAAACGGTGCGAAAGTTTCGCTTGATATTTACATATATGACTCAGGAACGGGTACTGTTTTAGCAAGTGGGGCTTCAGAAAGAGTGTGTACCTCCGAGTTTAATGCAGAGGACTTCCAGATTGTAACTATCTCAGAAGTTGCCTTTTCAACTTACAAGATGTCTGAGGGTGACATACTTTGTGATTCTCACACTGACACGTTTAACGAATTTGATTTGACAGGAGACAAAGAGTACATAACATGCAGAACAAAGGAAGAAGTTCCATTTTCATTAGGAACGTTCTCTACACCATTGACAATAAAATTGGATTATGGATATCTTCAAACGGCATCCACAACAATGAAAATAGAAAAGGATAGGTGAATTTATGACACGCAAGCACTCTACTAAACAAAACCCAAGTTTTTTGATTACTTTCTCATGCCTCTTTTTTGCGCTTACATTACTTCTTACTTCATGCGAGACCACTACATCTTCAGATCAACAGACAGAACGCCCCGCGCCAGCAGGTTCATCAGGTATTGATGTTTCTTTTGTCCAAGGCGTTCCTCCCGATAGGATATATGTTGAACAGGGTGACAACACCAACAGTGAGTTTGAGGTTGTCGTTAATCTTCAGAATTCTGGTTCATTCCCAAGAGATGATTTAGGTTCTTTAAATGGGAAACTATATCTGACAGGATTTGATCCATCTATGATACGTAATGGGCGATGGGACGGTGGTAATCAGTTTAATAGGATTCAAGGAGTTTCATCCTCTTTTCCCGAAGGTGGTTTTGAGCAAAAGTCCTTTGTCGCTGATAGTGTGCGTTACCCTTTTGACTCAAAAGAATATCCTCTTTCTTTAATGCTCTCTGCGTGTTTCTACTATGAGACATACGCCACTGCTGTTGTTTGCGTTGATCCTAATCCCGCTTCACAATCACAAGACAAGGTTTGTCATCCGGGTAATGTAAGGCTTGATCCGCAGAATGCACCTGTTAAAGTAACAAGTATACAGCAAAGTGCAACATCCCGAGAGTTGATATTCACAATAGAGTTCTCAAATGTTGGTGGTGGAAAAGTGTTGAAAGAATTTCAACAGGCGAACAGTGGTGTTGTCACAGAGGATAGATGTACAGAACTCGAATATGACGATACTGACAGAGTTGGGATTGATGTCGTTGTAACAGGGCTTCCTGAAGGGACATGCTCTCCACTAGGTGGTCCTCAAGATCCTATACGGATGTATGATGGGAAAGGAACTGTTACATGTAAATTCCCAATGCCGCAGGACATTAGCTCAGAATATACAACTCAGATGAGCATAACACTGAAATATGGTTATCTCACAACAGCAAAGAAAGACATAACTCTTGTCAATACTGGCGCAAACTGATTCTTTTTTGTGTTTATGTTGCGTTAATTATATAAATCAATTAATCTGTTTAGTCTATACTGATTAACATAATAATATTCAGGAGGTTTTTCAAATGAAAAATTCATACATTTTGTTGATACTAACATTGGCTGTGGTTCTTTCTGTCTCAGGATGCGATTCTGAGGGCGAAAAGGTTCCTACATCTAACCCCTATCGTGGTGGCACAGACAGCGTTTCAATATCGTTTAGTGCGAATGATCCTCCAAGCGAGGTCTTTGCAGATACTCCGTTTATGATTTCGCTTGATGTAGAGAACACCGGTGAATATGATATCCCTCAAGGCCAGTTTAAGGTGGGTATACAGGGTATAAACCCCGAGACGTATGGTCTGACAGAATCACAGAAGACGGCAAACATGGAGCTTACTGGAACTGTATATGATGTTGACAGGAATGAAATTCCCGGTACCCAGGATTATATGGAGTTTGGACCTTTGCAGTACCAAGAGCCTTTGCAAGCGCTTCTTGCTGATGTGTCTATACAAGCAATTGCGTGCTACAGTTATGGTACAAAAGCACGATCTGATATCTGTATAAAGAGAGATGTACTAAGGGATGAGCCAGGTGATGTTTGTACAGTCAGAGAAGATAAAACAGTCTATAGTTCTTCGGCGCCTGTGCAGGTTACATCTTTTAGACAGACTCCACAAGGTGCTGGGAAAATTGGATTTAGTTTCCAAGTCATTAATGAAGGTGTTGGCGATGTTTATGCTCCAAATACGGATGCTACTTGCGAAGATGACAAGAATAATGTTCATGTTACTGTGAGTGGTCCTGCAGGAATAGAGTGCCCTGCACTTGGCGGAACTACATCGGGTACAATTAGACTTGATGAGACTACTGGAAGACTGGTGACATGCACTTTAGATGTATCTTCCACTACTTCAGACTATAGAGAACCAATATCAATAGAAGTAGAATACAACCATAAGCAGGTTATATCGAGATCAATTGATGTAAGACCTGTCAACTAATTTTTTATTTTTTTACTTATTTTTTATCTATTCGTTTTAGGGGGTGTTTTTTTTGAAAGAAGAGAATTTATTGTATCTATATGATTCATATCTCAAAGAGTTTGATGCTGTTGTAGAATCTGTTTCAGAAGGAAAATATGTTGTTCTTGACAAGACCGCTTTTTATCCTAATTCGGGTGGTCAGCCTCATGATGAGGGTGTTATGACAACGGATGATGGGCGAGAGTACAAGGTTGTTTTTGTTGGAAAGTTTGGAGATAATGTAAGTCATGAAGTCTCCTCTGATAACAATCCTCCGCTAGCTCAAGGAAACAAAGTCCATTGTAAGATTGATTGGGACAGAAGATACAAATTTATGCGCTCACATACAGCTGCCCATGTTGTTTCCGGTGTTATCTCCGAAGAATTAGGTGCTCAGATTCACGGCAATCAGAAGAGCCTGGAAAAAATAAGGATTGATTTTAACACGGATAAATTTGATAAAGAATATCTAAAAACTCTTGTTGACAAGTCAAATGATATTATTAAGAAAAAGCTTGATGTCAAGACTTACTTTATAACAAGGGATGAACTTGAAAAAACTCCCGAGCTCATGAAGCTTGCTAAAGGCATTCCTTCTTCAGTTGAAAATGTGAGGATTGTCGACATAGTTGATCTTGATAAACAGCCTTGCGGTGGAACCCATATTAAGAATCTTGGGGAAATAGGTGAACTCGAATTTATGAAAGCAGAAAACAGAGGTGCAAACAACAGGAGACTTTACTTTCGTTTGAAAGATGACTAAAACAATTTTTTATGATTTTTTTAATGTAACTGGAGGTCATATTGGTATTGTATTCGAAGAAGACCTTTCTGTTATACTATTATTTCTTCCTGGAATATCTGAGGAGAAACTGCTTGAAAAAGTAAGAGAGCTTCTAGAAAATTCTTCACAATATTTCACAACAAAAAAACAGAAGTATCCTAAACGAGAGTTGTTTGATATGTATTTCTCTGGTAAGAAAGTTAATCTCAATGAGATAAAGACTAATCTAGATTTTTTTAGTCCATCGGAATTCCAGAAAAAAGTGTGGACTGAATGCTCAAAAATAAAATACTCTGAAACTCTCACTTACAAAGACTTATCTAATCAGATTGGAACAAAAGCCTTCCGTGCTGTGGGAAATGCGTTAGGCAGAAATCCTGTACCTTTAATCGTGCCATGTCACCGTGTTACTGCAAAAAATTCTTTTGGTGGCTTCTCGGGTATAGGCGGAATTGCAATGAAGAAGCATCTCTTAGAGCTCGAGAGATATCCAAATCAGAATTCTACAA
>CAZOXV010000087.1:0-5565 GCA_964583935.1 uncultured Methanosarcinales archaeon
ATGTTCTTATTCCTCTTAGACTAAGTATAATGTTATCATTACCATATTGTGAGATATACTTTGCTGCATTAATAAGCTCATTAACTGTTGATGAAAGACCCCTCTTGAGTAACACAGCTTTTTTATCCTCTTTAGTTTTTTGGCCAACTGCTTTAAGCAGTCCAAAAGCAGTCATATTTCTTGCTCCTATCTGGATAATATCAATATCTTCATAACTCTCTTCTAATTCTTCAGGTGTCATTACTTCAGAAACAGTTTGTAAACCATACCGTTCGGCAGCATCTTTTAGAAAACGTGTACCTTCCTTCCCAAGTCCTTGAAATGCATCAGGATTTGATCTTGGCTTATAAGCACCACCTCTTAGGTATTTTATACCCTTTTCTGCTAGAAACTTTGTTATTGCATCAATCTGCTCCTTTGATTCTACTGAACATGGTCCTGCGATTATCATAACTTGGTATCCAAAGCCCTAATATAAAAAACTTGTTTTTAATTTCTTCTTTTGAGCATTTGTATTATTAAGTTAGCGGACTTGAGTTTGGGAAGAGTTTTTAAACATATCATGATTATTTTGATGTATGAAACAGGACTTAAGGTTACCTTTTGAAAAAAAAGAAAGGGAGATAGTGGTAAAAAAAGAATTTAAAACAGATTCTAACTATGGGTATGACCCTTACAACAGACCTGTGCCCGAGCTTTTGAAATATGGTATTGTTAATGTTGATAAACCTAAAGGTCCTACGAGTCACCAGGTTTCAGCTTATGTTCAAAAGATATTGGGAATAAAAAAAGCAGGACATTCAGGAACCTTAGACCCTGCTGTTACTGGTTGTCTTCCAATAGCTCTTGGAAAGGGAACCAGGATTGTTCAGACTCTTCTTACTGCTGGTAAAGAGTATATCGCTTTGATGCATCTTCATCAAAAATATGAAGATTATGAAATTTATCAGACTGCTGAGAAGTTTGTGGGAAAGATAAGGCAGATGCCGCCTATTAAATCTGCTGTGAAAAGGCAATGGAGAGAAAGGACGATTTATTATTTCAAGATAATTGAGGTTAAGGATCAAGATGTTCTTTTTCGTGTGGGTTGCGAAGCTGGAACATACATTCGGAAATTAATCCACGATTTTGGTAAATCCCTTGGTTCTGGGGCACACATGGCAGAATTAAGAAGGACTAAAGCTGGACCTTTCAACGAAGGGACTGGACTTTGTACTCTACAAGATTTGGCTGATGCATACCATTATTGGAAAGAGGAAGACGATGATGCACGTATCCGTGAATTAGTACAACCAATGGAAAGTGCTGTTAGTCATCTTCCCAAAATATGGATTACAGATACAACAGTTGATGCTATTTGTCATGGTGCAAATCTTGCAGCTCCAGGCATATCAAAACTTCATTCAGGTATTGAGCCAGACCAACTCGTTGCAATACTCACACTTAAGGGTGAACTTGTAGCGTATGGGAAAGCGTTATGTAATACTAATAAGATGCTTGAACCTAAAGGCATGATAGTAAATATCATGAAAGTTTTCATGGACGTTGGTGTTTATCCAAAGCCTATTAAGAAACAAGATCCTTCAGAAGTAATCGTTTGAGAAATAAAAATAATAAAATAATAAAAAAAGAAAAATTCTAATGATGATGCTCTTCTGCTTCTGCAGCATCAGCTTCTGCTTTTGTTTTATGTATTGTTCCATCAGCATGTTCTGGTGTAGCATATATGCTGTAAAGTTTTAGGTCTTCGCTATCTGATGTATTCTTCACATAATGTTCTGTTCCTGCTGGGATGATTATTACATCATCATCACTAAGATTGTGTTCATTTCCATCAACTCGCACCATGGCATCTCCTTTCTCTATTCTTAGAAATTGGTCTATATCATGATGGACCTCTGATGGAATCTCTTCTCCTCCCTTGAGGCTCATAACAACTAGTTGCATCTTAGTTCCTGTAAAAAGAACTTTCCTGTAATATTCATTTTCTAATGTTTCTTTTTCTATGTTTGATGTGTACTCTTTCATAATATCACCTTTAACCAGAGAATTCTTTTTTATTTATAATATTTGTCTTGAAGATACATATGTTATTATCTGTTATATATACATGTAAGAAAAATGTACTGTGAGAAAAATTAGATGCCCCATGTAGGGTTCTCTTTTCTTTTGATGTGAGCAAGCTCTTTCATGGCTTCTATTTCAGGAACTTTGAGGAGTGTTTTTTTCTCCTTTAATCTCTTGAAATCATCTTCAGGTATGTCTGAGTAGAAAAACTCACCTTCATTTATTTGCCGACCAACTGTTGCACCATGTATGGCTACAGCAACTTGCTTTCCTGCTTCTGTTCTTTTTATAGAATCCTTTTCATGCCTTATACTTTTTACTGTGCCAATTACCATTCCTTTTTCGCTTAGTATTGGCATTCCAACTTTCATGATTCCCGCAAGAACATCAACACCTATAATTGCGGGATTTGATTGTCTGAACGTATGGTTTTCCATGTATTCAAATTTGCAGGGTCTCACTAGACTCTCAAGCTTTCGTTCTTCTTCTCTTTTAGCAGAGTCGTCAGCCCATTCTTTGTAATCTTCAATTATCCTGTATATTATAGAATTCGTTATAACCTTAACATTCTCAGGAATCTGTATCTTTGGTTCAGGAACATTGAACCCAAGAACGGCGGAGTGTACAGGGTTACTCTCAAAATTAGATTCTGCTTCGGCAAGATCTGATTTTGCTATTTCTCCTATACTTGCTTTTCTTATTAAAACATCGTTATCTCTCAAAATTTTAATCATAGCTTCTAAGCTTCCTATTGTGTCTGCTTTTACGATTACACCAGTGTCGCTCGTTTCTATAGTTATATCTTCTATCTCTTCGCGCATTTCCTCTTTTATCTGCTGAGCATCTTTTGGGTTACACGATCTGATTGGCATTCCTGCCGTTGCTTTATCAAGATTAGGGGCAGATATCTTCACTCCTGTTGCGGCAAAAACTTCTTTTACTGTTTTGAATTTGCTCTTTTTGTCTCTCATCTCAGAAAGTGCATCCGGTAATAGGAGCGCCCTTATCTTTGTGATAATGGGTTCATGGATGCTTCCAATAACTATTGTATCATTAACTTTTAGGCATCCGTCATGAAGAATTAAATCAAGAGTTGTTCCGAGTCCCTTATCTTCTTTTACTTCAAGTATAGTACCTTTCCCACGTTCGTTTGCATCGCACTCTAAGCAGTTATTGAGATATTTTTGAGCAAGGCCTGCAACCATCATCAAGAGCTCAGGTAAACCTTCTCCTGTCTTTGCTGAGCAGGGTATTATTGCAAATTGTTGTGTGAAATCAGAGACTCTATCATACCTATCTGAATTTATCGAAAATTTCTCGTTTAATACACCAACAATCTCGTATAATTTTGTGTCAATAACGTTTTGGACTGCTTCTGACTGTGATGCTATACTTGTAAGGAGTGGTTTGTCTAGGTGTGTTTTCCAACCTGGAATTAAATCCACTTTGTTCATTGCTATTATGAATGGTGTTTTGTAGCTTTTGAGAATTTCTATAGCTTCAAGTGTTTGGGGTTTTGGACCTTCTTTTGCATCAACCACAAGAATTGCAATATCTGCAAGGTTTCCACCTCTCTTCCTCAATGTTGTGAACGCTTCGTGTCCTGGCGTGTCTATGAATAAGAGCCCAGGTATGTTAAATGTCATGTTCAAAGTTTTAAGAAGACTGCCGCACTTTTTTTTGATAATATCAATTGGGACTATGCTTGCACCTATTGCTTGAGTTATCGCACCTGCTTCACCTGCAACAATATTGCTTTCTCTCACATAATCTAATATTGAAGATTTTCCATGGTCTACATGACCTACAACAGTACAAATAGGGGAGCGTATCATATTCTTTAAGAATAGCAATTCTGTTTTAAATCTTTTGCTGGTTAAATTTACAATTGATGATTACTAATGAGATATACTGTTGATAAGATGTGAAATATTTATAAAAGCTATTCTGTTCGTTTTTGCTGAGGTAATTGATATGGAATACAAGCGTTATGAAAACAAAATCTTGGTACGTGTTGATAAAGGTGAAGAAATTGTTGAGAATCTTATTTCCGTTTGCAGGAAAGAAGACGTAAGACTAGGTTCTGTAATGGGTATTGGTGCAACCGATAATGCTGTTATTGGTCTTTTTGACACAAAAGAAAAGCAATACCACAAAACAGAGATAAAAGAAGATATGGAGATTACACCCTTATCAGGAAATGTAACTACAATGAATGGTGAGGTCTATTTGCATCTTCATATAAATCTGGGAAATAGAGAGAATAAATCTTTTTCAGGACATTTGAATTCTGCTGTTGTGAGTGCAACATTTGAGTGTGTTATTGATGTATTCGATGGTAATGTCGATAGAGAAAAAGATGACGAGGTTGGGCTTAATTTAATCAAATTTTGATTAATATTTTGCTTTTTGACTTTAATTGTCATCTAATTGTAACAAGATTTATAAATCAACATTGATTTTTCCATTCAACGCGAGATGTGGGGTCCGAACCTGAATCGCAAAATGGTGAGTAATAATGGGATTATACAAATATATGAAAGAATTATGGAAGAAACCCCAGGAAACTAACAAAGAGGGCTATAGAGAATTGCTCCTCAAGGTTAGACGGGAAGATGTCACTGTTAAACTTGAAAAGCCTACGAGGCTTGATAGAGCAAGATCGCTTGGCTACAAAGCAAAGCAAGGCGTTTTTGTTGTTCGTCAAAGGGTTTCTAAAGGGGGCCATAGACGTCCTACAATACGGAAAGGAAGGCGTTCCAAGCATTCTGGACAGCAAATGTCTCTTACAAAGAGTTATAGACAAATTTGTGAGGAAAGGGTTGCTAGGAAATTCAAGAACTGTGAAGTGTTAAATTCTTACTTCTTGTGCGAAGATGGTGTTCACAAGTGGTTTGAGGTCATTGTTGTCGATAAAGATAGTCCTGCTATTAGAAATGATAAACAACTTGGTTGGTTGTCTAAGCCAAAGCATACTGGAAGAGTTTTCCGTGGAAAGACTTCTGCTGGAAAGAAATCAAGGGGTATGCACAGAAAAGGTAAAGGCGTAGAGAAAGCAAGACCAAGCGCAAGAGCAAACTCTAGAAAACTTTGATTTTTTATTTTTCCTTTTTTTATTTACTTCTTTATTTGTTTTTTCTCAAATAAGCAGGTTTAAATACCAATCCAGGTTATTTTGCACTGCACTATAAGCATATTGGATTTACTAAAACAATTTATGCTTGCGTATGTGACGGAGGAGTTATAAGTGGAAGGATTTAATAGAGATGGTCCAAGAAGGGATAGTAGGGGACCAAGAAGAGACGGCGGAAGAAGTGGCGGATTCTCAGGAAGAAGCGACCGAGGGCCAAGAAGAGACAGTGGAAGAGACGGCGGTCATTCTGGAAGGAATGACAGAGGTCCTAGAAGAGATTTTGGTGGACCAAAAGAGATGCATAAAGCGGTTTGTGCAGAATGCGGCAACGAATGTGAAGTTCCATTCAAGCCAGCTCAGGATAG
>CAZOXV010000088.1:0-5552 GCA_964583935.1 uncultured Methanosarcinales archaeon
GGAAGGTTCTTAATATCAATCATTCCGTACAATAATTGACCGTGAGGCACTTGTGTTAGTCCGTATCGGGCTAAGAAACCTCTTCGTGGGTTGAAGTCATCCTCACCAACGATAACTGGAGTTAAGTTGGTTACATATGGACTGTAAACAATACCAGCACCGAAAGGTGACTGTGGTGATTTGTGTCCCATTAGAACCTTGTCATTCGGGAACATTGGGTCTTTGTAGATATCATATCGACCAGCATAAGTACCAGCCTTAACGATATTCATACCCATAGTTTGAGTAACTGGGTTAGGGATAAATCCCTTAAGAACTTCAATATAAGATGCAACTTTGGTACCAACGATCATCCAGTTTCCCGGACCAATCTTTGATTTTCTAAAGATCTCGTTAGAAGCTCTTGTTACACTCTGCATTAATGCTAAGTGTTGATCAAGGTAGTTACCTTGAGTAGCAGTTGTGCTGAACTGGTGAGTAAATCTTGAGGACTGAGGTACAACGCTCATTGCCTTGTTGATGATTTCCCTGTCGATTTCTGCAATCATTTCGTTAGATACAAGAGCAGTTAGCTCAGCATCTGCAGAGAGACCATGATAGGCTTTAAGGTCTTGCTCAGACTCTTGTGACCACATAGCTTTTAGCTTTCTGGTCTTTACAGTAACAGGAATGTTACCGATGGTGATTCTCATTTCAGGAATGTTTGTTGAGAATTCCATGTTAGTTTTGTAGAATGCAGTTACTTTAATATCATTACCAACCTCATCCGCTGGAGGAACTACAACAACTTGAGCTGCTGTATCTCGATCAGTATATTCAAGAGAGATTGATCCAGGATCACCAGCAGCTCCTGAAGTCCAAGAAGTAAGTTTTTGTCCAACTCTATCAGAATCTCTTACTACAAAGCTTCCGCCTTCATTTGAGAAGGAAAGAGTTTGTGAGCTTTCTTCTCTGGTAATCTCAATAGTACCAAATACATCAGCAGGAGTACCACTATGTACGTGTGATTTCTCTGGTGCACCCATTGGCCATCTTTTCATCATTCTATCACCATTCTTAAGCTCAGGGTTAATTTCGACTGAAATTGCTGACCCGTCTGCTCCTTCATCTAATGTTGAAAAAGGACCAATTTCATCAGTTGAGTAGTAAGGGTTATAACCCTCTTGAGCGCCAGCAGTCTCTTCATACATAGAATACTCTGGAAATGTGTTATCATTATCGACTCCATATCCATAACCACTTTGTCCTGGTCTTTCAGTACCCATTTGATACTTGAGATAGAAAATGATTCCTGCAGGTGCAGCAATCGGCTGAACAGAAACGATATTATTTGCAATAAGATTAGGGAATACACGTCTTACGATCGGTAGCATAATCTTCTGCAATCCAGCAACGTCATCTGCTCCAGTTGCACCACTAGTTGAGGGTGCTTCTGCTAGATACTGTGCTTCATTCTCTAAGAGAATGGCTGTGTTCTCAACGATATATTCATCGTCGAGGTCTTGGAGAAACGGTTCCCACTTTCTTAAAAGTCGGTCCTTCTCCTCTTTCATTAGTCTTTGATGATCCATTATAGACCTCCGTTAAATTTTTCCCAGATCCAGTCTAATATCCGATCAGGATCTGTTTTTTATAGAACTTAACAAGTCCTTTATTTTTTCTTAATACCTGCAAGAACGAGTTGCTCGTTGAGCATGCTTTCGAACTCAGGATCAACATCTTCATCAACATCATCTTCGATGCTGCTTGAAGCATCAATTTCATCATCATAATCTTCTTCTTCATTCTCATCATCTTCTACTTCTTCTTCTTCATAGTAATCTTCATCTTCATCCTCATCGTCATCATCTTGATCTTCGGTGATAGCAGGAGCAGACATCTGTTGATTCTCCTTAAGAGTCTTCTTAATTTCAGCAAATCTCTCTACAATCTCCTCTTCTGTTCCTTCACCAAGAAGCTTGGAAACTACTTTACGCACATCAGGTGAAAGTGATTCAACAAGCTTAGACTTCTTGATTTCACCTTTGAGTCTCTCTAGTTCTTCAACATTCTCTTCGTACATTTCTGCAAGCTTAGCAAACTCATTTCGATGTCTCTTAGCAGTTGACTCATTGATGAGTGGGTAAACAACAGCTTTAACTTCTTCAAGAGCTTTAGACTCTGAAGACTGCATTGATTCTGCTTGAACCTCTGCTCTAATTTCTTCGTACATATCCTTAAGAGCTGTTGTAAATCTCTTGGTATATACCTTTTTCATATTTTCTTTAATATCTGATACGAGATCTTCGTATTCGTCTTTCAACTGAGCTTCCATTAGTTCATATTTTTCAGTGAGCTCGTTCTCCATCTTTTTTCTTTCATTCATCTTCCAAGCGTCGAGCTTCTTTTTAAACTGTTCCTGCTGTTGCTCAGTTAGTTTTACTTCTGATAAAACGCTCATTTATTCCTCCTTCTTAAGATTCAATGTAGATGGATCGTATCCAAGCTCATTGATTTTATTTTGAAGCTTTTTATAGATTTTATTACCATGGATTCTTTTAATAAAGTCCATGTTGTCTTCTGTAAGACCAATTCTTTCATGCTCATCTTCTTTCTTTACGAGAAGGTGATAATCATGACTCATATGGAAGTTTAGGAAACCATAAGAATCCCTTTCACCTTCAACAATATAAAACATATTATTGTCATCGTCTCTAGAAATGTAGTGACGATACTCTTGTTCGTCGAGATCCACGCCTTCATTAAGTGTTTCATCTACTAAGAAATCAAGAGTTGTTACGAAATTTTCATCCACCCTCTGTTCATCATTAGATTCTAGGTTTTTATGTTCATACACCGGATCAGGGAAGGCTCCAGGAGTAGAAGGATCCGATACAATATCGAAGGTAACAAGTTTATAATCGTCTTGTACCTCATGAAGTCCATTTACCTCTTTTGTACTTCCAAAACCTCTTGAAGAAATGCCTAATTTAACACCACTCTTAATAAGTGATTCAAGTATTTTTCCTGCTGGAGTTTGTAATACTTCAGCTTCACCAACTACTGTACCATTTTGAATTTCAAGATTTGTCACTTTATGACTAACTTTATCAAGATGGATTTTAGCATCTGGTGGATGATCCAATTCTCCCAACATTCTACCTTCCATTACCACATTCTTCACACTGTTAACAGCGCTTTCTAATACATGGCCAGGATAGGTTCTTCTATTACCATTAGGAGTATCACCTTTTTGAAAAACTCCTCTTAATTTAAACTTTTTAGGCATTCCACTTTCATTCAGCTCTTGAACCTCATAATCTAATTGTTCTACTTCTCGGAGTTCTTGTGTCATATTATACTTCCTCCTCTACTTCATCTTCCTCTTCCTCTTCTTCTTCAGCACCCTTACCCTTAGTTGAACCTAGAAAATCTAAAATTTCTTTCATTTTACTATCCTCAATGCCCTTTACCTTAGCAGAGTCAAGCGCTGAAATTAAACCATCAACGTATTCGGCTTCAGGTGAATCATCTTCTAGAGACTTTCGAATCTTCTTAAAGATGTCAATAATTTTGTTTAGTTCTTCAGTGTCTAAATCATTTCCAGCTTCTTCAGATCCACCATCTCCAGGTTCTGGCACTTCACTACCATCTTGAGTTTCAACGTCTTCACCTTCTTCCTGTTCAGCAAGCATATTTACTCGTTCAATCTTCTCTTCAGTAAGATTGTTGTCTTTAATAAATCGAGCCTTCATTCTCTTAGCTTCTTGAGTCTTCATAATGTTTTCAAAGATTTCAAGTACGGTGTCGGTATCACCTTCACCAGCCATAAGAGTTGTCTTAACAATAAGCTCTTCGAAAAGATCGTTATTGAGAATAAAAAGCTCTTTGTTTTCGTCAAGGAAGTTGAGTACTGAGTTTTTACCCATCTCAAGAGATTCAGTTTTCATGATTTGTGAAACCATTTTTTCAAACTTGTTTCTAAAGGATGCACTCTTCCATTTGTCTGAGATATGAGATGCAAGATTTTTCATAGCATCCATCGCATTAGTATTATCCTTGACGTTTAGCATGTTGACAGGTTTACCCTGATCAACATTTACTTTAATTGGATAGTCAGAGTTAAAGTTTACCTTAGACATTGCTGAAGGAATTGAATCCTGACTATTTTGTACTTTGTGTGTAATTTCTTTTGCCCAATTTTCTTCCATCAATCTCTTGATGTCTTCTGCAAAATAATCTCTTGCTTTTCGAGCCTTTTTAATTGCTCTAATTCTTGGGCTTTCCATAATCTTTCGATATTTTCTGTCTTTAGCTTCATTAATGATTGGCTCACTGTCATTTCGATACTTAAGATTAAATCCAGTCATCATCTCACCCAAAGTAATAGGGGTATCATCATCAAGATCAAAGTATCTTTCTACAACTTCACCAAGGTAGGTATCATCATTTTCCATAAGACCAATCTCTTCAAAGTTGTCGATAGTGAGGACATTATTTTCAAGTTTGTAGTCACAGAGGTAAAATTCCTCCTTAGACTCATCAATAAGTATCAACTTATCATCATACATTGAAACTAAAGCAGCATTATCTGACGTTGCAATCGCCTCAGCGATCTTATCAAACAACTTTTCATTGCTTCGGTCAACAGCCTGTTTAAACCTATTATAAGTTAGCTGCATTTGTTCCTCCTAGTTCATAGAATATTAAATTTTAATGTTTTAATGTTTTGTTCTCTCCACCAACATTGAAGATGGTGTCCTCGATACTTGAGAATTTTTGTTTGCTTTAAGTAAACCCCTAAATTCCCCCTTAATGGTCATTCGGGTTACACTATTCTCATATATTTTATCTTTATTCTTTTTATTATCTTTGTGTACTTTTTCGTAAAGTTTCACATATTTTATCAATTTTTCTATATCTTTTTTATTTTCTACTAGCCATTTACCCCCGTCAAACTCAACAAAGTCCTGAGAAGCAACTTCCAGTCCAGCACCTTCCCCTCCAGCAGCTTCTTCTCCACCACCGGCTTCCTCTTCTCCTCCAGTCGGAGCAGCTCCTCCACCCCCAGCCTCCGCCGGAGCTGGTCCTCCGGCAATATTACCACCCATTCCTCCACCAGACATTTCCATTCCTCCAGCTCCACCTTCTCCGGCTGCTTGCATCTGCATTGCTAATTGTTGTTCCATTTGAAGTTGTAGCCTTATGTTATTTATCTCATGCTCACTCATACCCAAAATATTTTTATATATCCATTCATTGGGCAGAAAAGATTCAAGAGATTTAATATTAGAAATTAATCCAAACTGTTGATTTCTGATTTCAATTTCCATCAATTGGTCAACATTTGAAGGTGGTGTCAACTTTATTTTAAACTTTCTAATATCTTTTACCTGTATGTCTGAAAGGGCTAACTCAACAAGTGCAGCTTTTTCTAAGCCTCTAATAACAAATTTCTGCAATCTTTCGATAGTTCTTGCAAATTGAATCTCTTGATTAGATAGATAAGACTTGGGGTCATATGCTGCTCCGCCCTCAGTCTGACCACCCAAGTATCCAATAGGTATTCCAAG
>CAZOXV010000089.1:0-5464 GCA_964583935.1 uncultured Methanosarcinales archaeon
GATGTCCATACATTGGAGCTTAGTGGGTTTAGATTTGAAAATGGCATTTCCACTGTATATTTCAATCCTTCTGGACCAAAAAATAGCAAGGGGTTTGCGGAATTTTGGATTAATCTAGAACAAAATGAAAATATAATGGATATTGATCTCAAAGATGAGCTTAGAGTCTACCAGAATGGCAAATTAGTGTATAGAGGTCATATTAAAACCTTTAACTCTTCAGATAAAACGGCGTTCCTTTTTTCTCAAGATATGAGTATAAAATTGGATTATAGAAAAGTTTCGGTAGAATTCCAGAACATGAATTCAGTTGATTGTGCCAATTTGTTGAGTGATTCAGCAGGCTTCAACTTTAATACTACTGTTTCTCAAAATAATTCTGAGCGTGATTTCGTCATCATAATGCCAATATTAAATTTGATTATTGATTCTGAATTTAAGATAGGGAATGTTACATTTTACCAAAAATTTGATGAGTTGGATGACGCACTGATTAGGAAAAGTAATAATGGACGTAAAAATCCAATATGGAACGGTAATATTCCCCGAGCGAAAACAATCGTAAAGGCTACTCGTTTTCATGAAGCCATAAAAACAGGATATTCTGAAATTTCAAAAGCTCTCGATGTAATTTCATTTAGAAATGACTATTCAATTCCTATCATGCCTTTGAAGAGTGAATTTAAACAAATGAATTTTAATTATTATAGGTATTTATCAAAAGTGGAAATTCCTTCGTGGATTTATTGCCGAGAGAAGGACACTCAAGCTCATCTTTTATATGATATGGAAGCACTTGAAGGAAATATATTAAATTTAGATCTTGATGCAAATAACTATTTTCTTGAAATTAATCAATCACTAAATGACTTAATTTCAAAAGCAGACGTATCTCAAACTGAAAAAAACTTATTACAAACATTACATTGGTTAAGAAGAGCAATCCAGAATGGAAATAATAAAGATAAACTGATTGATATTTGGACTGCTTTTGAGTTTTTAGTTTCAAGTTCAGAATCTGAGCATCTTTTTTCAAAGGATGATATTTCGGATTTAAAAAAGCAAGTAGATAAAACAAGATATAGTGAGGATCAAAAGAATGCGATAAAATCCAAACTCGTTATGCTAAACGATAGTCCATTATTAGTTAAGTTCCAGAGTTTATTAAAGACATTAGATATAGGATTTTCAGATGAAGAAATTCATACATTAAAAGAAAGTCGAAGAAAACGAAACAATTTGATACACGGGATAAAAGACGTTACTGTTAGTGAGCATGAGTTAACAAAAATGCGGTCAATTATTGAAAAAGTTTTAATCTATAAAATAAAAAAATCATAAAAACATCGTGATATATTTCACCGCTTGAGCCATATTCTCACTTCCACCTGAAAATGCACTTTTCACAATCACATGGAAAGTCATTATGATAAACAAGAGATTGACTATTGAGAAGCAAGAAATCATAACGATAATCTTAATGTTCTCAAACATAGGTATTGCAATGAGCATGGATGAACCTAATATGATTATGGCATCCAAAAACGTGATGAATATCAATACTCCTAACATGTTCAAGATCATCTTCCCATAGCCTTTCAAAGGCGGTATGAAAAAACAGAATATTCCTACCGGTATGAACAATACTCCAAAACAGACAATCAAGTACCTAATTACAAGGAAGATTATCGTTATCAAAAGTGTGATAACATAGAATCCCAAAAAGAAGAATTCTAATCCAATATTGATTATGTTATCTGCAGTAATCATAAAGAAATGTTCATTTACTTTTGATAATACTGCAGTTGTCATTACAGATCCAATTTCTAATACAAGACCATAAAGATAGAACGATGCTTGTATCAATACAATCATGAGAACAGTATTCTTTAACCACTCTTTCGCCATCGCTCGTCTTAAAGCATTGTGACCTGAAAATATGAATTGGAATCCTGAGTATATGAAAAGCAGTCCATAAAACAGACTGATACAATATACTACAATAGCCCAAACGCCATAGAATATTTCGATAGATGGTGGATTTTCTAGAAGTGACCTTGTAAATGAAAGTAATGGTTGCAGAGGAGCATTAAGCAGATCAATAAAGAAATCGTACATCTTTTGGGGTATGCAAGAAGCTAGGTTGGTTAATCCGCAGGAATCATCCTCTGCACCCATTACAGAAGGTATGAGTAGCAAAAACAAAATAGGAATAAATTTTAGTCCCCAGTATTTTTTTATCAGTTTGTATATCATTATATTTATGAACACGAATACCACCAGTTTGAATAGAAAAGTCCATGATTCTGAGAAGCTAGTCTTCTGAATCTCTTCGACTTCTTCTCCTGTGAAATCATAATTACATTCTGTTGTTTCTGATTTGAAAAAATTCGAATATTCAAGTGAACACTCTGAGATATCTTTCGCATAAAACGTGTAATTATTTTTGATGAGATTTTTGTAGCTTGATGTTTCCTTGTCATTTGCTACAATGTTGAGGAAATAGTAAGGCTCTTTCGTGAAATAAGAAGAGTATTCTAAATCCTGCTCAGTGTAATATGAATTTGTGAACTCAAGTTTCAGATTTGTCTGATTGTCTTTTTGCAATTCTCCTTTTGAGGAGCCATAATACTCGCTAATGAAATTAAACTCTGCAGAGGGATTTTTGTCATAGTATGAAACTGGAAATGTGTCTTCAACATGAAGATAGCTTGTTTCATAATCTGTGTCTTCATAATCACAATCATAACAACGTCTTGTGCAATCTCCCTCTTCGTTACGTCTGCAACAATATCTATCCCATTCATATTCTCTTATCTTGATTGTTGCTTGAACATCAAGAGTCGCTTTCAAAGTCTTATCTGAATTAATGTTAAGATTATTGTAGCTTGAAGTTCCAATGTTACGGCCATCCAGTTTGATTGTTTTTGACTGACTGTAAAGTGAATAGAGTATCTTGCAGGTTCTTCCGCTTCTTTTGTAATTTGAGTAATAATTTTCAGGAACTTCTATGTCATAATCAAAAGCAGTTCTTACAGTGATTCTGTTAGGAACGTATATATCGTCGTCATACTTGACTGAAGGACTTACAGTTAGTATGCTTATCCAACCATTTTTGATGACACCACTTGACTTGGGAATAATATCATTTGGCGGACTTGAAACAGTTATTTTTGAATTGTAATCATCAATAAAGGCATGATCAGGATTGAATGTGCTTGTGTACAAGAGATCTGCAATAAGACTTTCATCGATGCTTTGCAAGTATTCACACTCTTCAGTCTGGCTAATTGAATTGCAATCAAAAGCGTGAGCTGAAGCTAATAAAATAAGAAAAAAAAGAAAAAATACGCTTATCCTACCAGATAAGTTACCAATAGTGGTGCGACCCATATTATGATCAACCCTATAACGATGTATGTTGCCATCATCTTGGCCTGCTCTCTTTTAGCTTGGTCATTGCCGGACATAATGAATGTCACACCCGCAAAGATTAGGAACAATACAGCAAGAACTGTTGCGGAGTATTTGACGAAGTTATAGACTTTCATCACAGGTTCCAGAATCTCATCGAATGTAGCTTTATCTGAACTGCTGATGTCGGAGTCGAAATCAACAGCCAGAGCTAACGGCAGGGACATTACCAAAAAGAGCAGAAATAAACCTACTTTTCGCATTGTATCGACCCCCGTAGAGCTTTTTCGTAATTTTCGAGGCTCCCATACTTCCACTCTATGAAGTCAATACAAGATTGGCAGTAGGTTGCCTCTTTGGTTTCCAGTTCTTTTCCACAAATAGAACACTTTGTTTTCATTCTGGAAACTACAAGGGTTTGATACTAAAAGGCAGAATCTCGGAAAATGTAATACACATCCGAAATATTTATATACAAATATGTACAAATAAATTATAGGTGATTGGGTTGGGTTCAAAAAACATTACTTTGAGGGTTAATTCTGATTTATATGATCAATACAAAATGCTTTGCAAAAAGAAGGGTTTGCTAATTTCTCGTCAATTTGAAATCATGATGGAAGATCAAATTAAAGGAGAGAAAAATGAATAGTTTTAGAGATATTGCAAACTTCATCTGGTCGCTCAGGGACTTACTAAGAGATGAGTATAAGAGAAATAAACATGGAGAAATAATCTTACCATTTACAGTATTTAGAAGATTAGATTGCGTACTGGAAGGAACAAAAGACGATGTTCTTGAAGCACATAAAAAATACAAAGACAAACTTGATGATATGTCTGGCTTATTGAAAAAAGCATCAAAATATTCATTTTACAATACTTCAAAATATAGTTTATCTAGATTACTTGACGAACCATCAAATATTAAAGAGAATCTTATCGATTACATCAATGGATTTTCAGATAATATTCATGAGATAGTAACTCATTTTAAACTTCGAGCGAAGATAGCAGAACTTGATGAGAAAGAGTTGCTTTATCCACTTATTCAACGATTTGCAGAAATTGACTTACATCCTGATAAGGTAACAAATCACGAAATGGGCTATGTGTTTGAAGAGCTTATTAGAAAATCTAATGAAGATTCTAACGAAACAGCCGGAGAGCACTTTACACCTAGAGAAGTGATTAGGTTGATGGTAAACCTTCTTATGGCAAAAGATAAGAAGGAACTCAGCAAAAAGGGGAAAATAGTAACTGTATATGATCCTGCATGTGGCAGTGGAGGGATGCTTACTATTGCAAAAAGACACGTTCTGACGGATATTAACCCAGATGCAACAGTTGAGTTATTTGGTCAGGAAATCAATGATGAGACGTTTGCAATATGTAAATCAGATATGCTCATTAAAGGAGAAAATGCAAACAATATCAAATATGGTTCAAGTTTTTCTAAGGATGGACTAAAAACTGAAACTTTTGATTATGTTGTATCAAATCCACCATATGGTAAGGATTGGAAAAAAGACCAAAATTTCATTCAAGATGAATATGTTCGAGGCTCAGGTGGTCGATTTGAAGCAGGGTTGCCAAGAATTAATGATGGTCAGCTATTATTTCTTCAGCACATGATATCAAAGATGCATCGAGATGATGAGAAAACACGTATTGCTATAGTATTCAATGGTTCGCCATTATTTACTGGTGATGCAGGAAGTGGTGAATCAGAAATTCGGCGATGGGTTATTGAGAATGATTGGCTTGAAGCAATAGTTGGTCTTCCAAATCAACTATTCTATAACACTGGCATTACTACTTATATTTGGATTCTTACAAATAAAAAAGATCCTGATAGAAGAGGAAAAATAACTCTTATTGATGCTACAGATATGTCTCAGAAGATGCGAAAAAGCATGGGAGACAAAAGGAATGAAATAAACGATGAACAAATTCAAGAGATTACTAATTGGTATTATTATAATAGGGATCACGGAAAAGTTCTAGAGTTTGATAATACTGATTTCGCATATCGTAAAGTTACAATTGA
>CAZOXV010000090.1:0-5453 GCA_964583935.1 uncultured Methanosarcinales archaeon
AGAGAATGTGGGCGATTCAGAAGCAACATTCACTTTTTATGATGGGGGTATGGAAAATTCATATACTTTGGAAGGGGGAGAAGAGCTTATCTTGGAAGAGGATGCAAGATTTGATGAGTATAGCGACAACATTCTTCCGCGAAGTTACCTTTCCTTCTCTTATGGTGTTCATACTTATTATGCGGTCACTCAGAATATTGATTTAGTTCCATTGATTCCTGAGCCAGAGCCTGATGTCGTTGAGGAAGATGCTGAGAATGAAGATGGTAATGTTTCTGATGAGGTGGATAATGATTTTGGTGATGAAGTTTCAGAAGACGAGTCTGATGACAACCGAACGCTTGACGATATCCCTGATAATCTAAATAATGGAACAGAAATTGAGGATTCTCAGTTAGAGGAAGATAAACCATCTATTTTTTCACGCATCTGGCAATATATTAAGAAACTTATTGGGTTAGATTAAAAATGCGATATCTTAGAAAAACAATTTTTTTGTTGTTAATATTTTTTTTTCTAGGTTTGCATGAGGCATCTGCTTCTACAAGAGAAAGTGAGATTTACGAAGGTGAAACTTTTTCTGTTTCTGACGGTGGCGCTATAGAGATATTTGTTCACAACTTTATGTTCACTGTAGATGGTAATGGTACGAAAGTTCTCATTGATGATACTTTATCTGATGCTTATGTGATTGTTCCTAAAGATGGTTGTGATACTATAGGGCATTTTAATTTATGTTTTGACAGAGTTTCTGGCAACGCAATCTTTGTAAGGATTTTTTCCCAAATACCCTTGGTTAATCTTCGTCAAAATGTTCTAAAGGAAGAGTTTCATGTTGGCGAACCAAACACTATAAGTGTTGCAATAGAAAATAGTGGGGCTGCTGTATCTAATGTCACTTCTTACACTTTCGAAGTCCCTGATTGGATGAAAATAATATCTGTTTCTGGTGCTGACTTAGTTGATGACGAGATTTACTGGGAGGGCAGGATCCCAGCTTCTGGCAATGTGAATATATCTTTCGATTTTCTTGTTTATTCTGCTGAAGAAGAGATGGAACTTACTTCTGTTTTAGAGTATAATGATTATTTTGAAGACCTGGTATATGACTACAGTACTACAGTAACCTCGATATCTATTTTTGATGTGCTGCATAATCCGAAACAAATAATGCTCGGTGATAAAGTTGAATTAGATATAACACTTAGAAACACCAATTATGCTTCTCAGACAAATCAGGATGAAGGGAACCCTGTTCACTTTGATAGGCTGGATCTACTCAAGGATAATCTACCAAAAATATCAAGAAACTCAGGTTTTACTGTTGAAAAAGCGCACGATCTATTTTGGTCAGGTATTCTTCCTTTTAATAAAACTAAGGAATTCTCTATAAGTTTTTCTCCGACTGAGGCTGGTTTCGTTGAGGTTCCTTTTGAGATTAAATTTAATGATACGGCTTCAGGTAAAGTATATGAGATGTCTCAAAAATTGCACGTTGAAGTTTTATCGAAGGATATTGGCGTCCACACAACTGTTGAAGATGATTCTGAGTTTAATGCAAGCCAAACCCATCATTTTGATGTAATACTTAGCAATATTGGCGACAATGTGGTCTTTAGAAATATAACTGTGGTTGCTCGCAATGAGTTTGGTGAGGATGAGAAAACTCTAGAAGAATTAGGAATTGATTCTCAGCGGACATTGAGAGATTTAAGCTTTGTAGCTCCCCCTGTAGCATCGCGTACATCAGATTCCTTGACAATAGATATTTTTTATACTAATGATTTTGGTGAGAACAAGAAGTTAACAGAGACTCTTGATTTTTTTGTTGTTCCTGTAGATGAGCTTGTCTTCTCTCACAACATAACTGAGCTTTCCAAAGAAACAGAGTCGTACAGACTTCATGTTTTTGCAGAAAACTTAGGTCTCTTCGATGCAGATAACGTTTCTGTATCGCTAACGCTTCCTGAAGAACTTTTTTTCAAAGGTATATTAGAGAGTAACGGTACTTTGCTTGAGAGCGGTGCTTCTGAAGAGATTTTTCATATTGACATAACAACATCAAGCCTTAACTTCTCTGAAAAGGATTTCCTTTTTGGAGCCCGCTATGAATACTCTATGAACAATATCACCCGACTTTCTTCTGAAGAACTTAGCCTTAACGATCTGGTGTTTTCTCTCTATGATGACCCAAGTTTTTTTGATAGAACACAGGAGGAGGTTGAGAGTATATTTTCTTCCGTTGGTGTTTTTGCAATGTTTATCGCAGCTATACTAATACTCTTCGTTGCTGTAGGTTCGCTTTTCATGTATAGAAAGCAGTTCACCATTTCTGGTTATGATTCTCTCGAGAAAAAGCAGATGTGGATTGAGAAAACAAAAAAGAAGTATGACCAGCGTGAGAGAAAGTTAAAGACTGCGAAGAATGCTTTGGATGCAAAGATGAGAGATCTCAAGGATTTTATGTCTAAAACAAAAAACAGGATGACGAGCGAGTTTCCTGTAATTGAAGAGAAGAAGGATGGGTTGAAGACACGACAGGAAGAACTCTTAAAAGAAAAGGAATTGATTGATAGGAAGATTGAAGAGCTTAAAGAGATAGAAGAACGTCTCTTGAAGCGCAATTATACTTATGAAAAAGAGATGAAAGAACTGGAACTACGCGAAAAGCAACTTAATGAAAGATTCAAAGATGTTAAGAGTAATCTTAATTCATTGACAAACAATATGCAGCATCTTCTCAACGAAGAAGATAAACTTAGTGAGAAGAAGGAATCACTCAACAAGAAAGAGTTGGGTATTATTGCAGAGAAGCAGAAGCTAATCAAAATGGGTTCCGAGAAATTCTCTGAAGAAAAGATTGATGTAATACAAGAGAAGGTCAAGCTTGAACATGAAATAAATTCCGTAGAAGAAGAGTTGTTCTCTTTAAAGAATAGAAAGAAAGACATTGTTGATGCCCAGGACTCGATACAGAAAGAGAAAGCTAACATGGAAAAGGAAAAGAATTTATTTGATGCAAACAAGGATGCTGTAGAGAGCTCCTTGAAAGTTCTTCAGGAACAAAGCGGAAAACTCAGATCAATTTTAAAAGAGTCTCATGAATCGTTTATAAAATCAGAAAATGATATGAAGAGTGAGACTGAAAAGGAATCCAAGAGTAATAAAGAAGGTAAAGAAGATACTATGGGTGGTGATGGCAAAAGCACTGCCGATAAAGGTAATCAAAAACCTGATAAACAAGAAAAGGAATAGGTATTATAGAATTAAAAAATGTGATGGTTTGTGGGAATGTTCGATTTTATGAAGAAAAAAGATACGCCGAATAGTTCAACATCTGGCGTTAGTTCTGGGAAAGACCCTTTCTCCACACCACAATCTAGTCAAGGACTTGGCGGACCTGGCTCCAATGGCAGCCCCAGTCAATCTCAGAACACGTACAGACAACCTTCAAGTTCTCAACAGCCTTTTGCTTCAGGTGGATTAGGATTTTCTCAAAATTCAGGTAATTCTCAGCGCTCTTCAGGATCAAATGGTCAGGAGCGTTCTTTTTATGATAGTGGTCATCAACAAAATTTTCCTTCAGCTTTAGACAGAAATAGTGCATCAACTCCCCCTAATGCAAGAGGAAACGAAGAGCATTTTGGATCAAAAGATCGTGAGATTATAATATCCAAACTTGATGCAATACGGCTGGCCATACAAAACATAGATCATCGATTGTCCACATTAGAAAATAAAGTTGGTGTCAATGAGGGTACTCTGCAGAATCAAAAAGATGAAAACCTTTTTTAATCATTATGCTCTTAAAATTTATTGGAGTGGTTGTTTATGAAAAAAAAGAATGAGAATAATTACCTTAAATTGCTAAAGTCGTTTATCTTGAATAAGTTTTTTCTTATCTTTTTATCTGTATTTATCATTGATAGGTTGACGAAACTTTTCTCTCTGAGAAATTGTCCCTGTGTTCTTGGTTCTTTTCTTAACATAGTCAATGTGGCCAATCGAGGAATCGCGTTTGGTATCTTCAAGACAGGGCAATACTCTAATCTTATTTTCGTATTTGTTACTGTTGCTGCTCTTGTTTTCTTGTGCTATATGTTTTTTAGTTTAAGAGTTCATGCCCAGAGAACTGGGCTTGTTCTAATGGCCGCCGGCGCGGTTGGGAACTTGGTTGATAGATTTGTATATGGTGCTGTTGTTGATATTCTCGATTTCCATATAAGTCTGTGGAGATTTCCTGTTTTTAATATTGCAGACGCTTCAATAACAATAGGTGCTGCCATCATAGTTATCTCATTGTTTCTTGAACGCAGGACTACTGACAAGAAGATTGTTTCGTCAGGAGAGAAGAAGTCCAAACCAAAGAAAAGGCCTTCAGCTACTAAGAGAAGTCTTTCCCAAAAACAGGTCAATAAAACCTCTAGCAAAAGACTGAAGACAAAAGGTAAGGCGAAAAAAACTGGTGGGCCAGCAAAGAAGGCGAAAAAATAAGATTTCTTTTTATTTAGATTTTTATTTTATGGATTCTATTTATTAAATTTTTATTAAATTCAGAATTTCTCTAAATCATATTCATCGTATAAAACATGTGGTTCTTGTTTCCAGAAATCATCCAGTTCTCTTTCTATTATTTTCTTCCTGCTCTTTGTTTTATTTCTGTGGTAAAATTTTATGCTCAATGCGATTAATCCAGTTATACTACTTGTTAGTATAAGTAGAGAGAGTAATAATTGGTTGGCTATAAGAAAAGCATTCACAAACATCATGATAAAAAGCAGAAAGGGCAGCATATAATTTTTCTCCCTCTTTAATATGAGATATAAATATACCATGCATGCAAAACAATAAAAAGCTATTATTGTCGATTGAAGAAGAAATTGCGTAAAACCCATAGTGAAAACTGAAATGGTATAAATTAAAATGTTGAGCATGAGCAGGGTTGCAGTTCCAAGCTCTTTCTCTGTGAACATGCTTTAGAGATGATTTAGTGGATTATAAGCTTTTTGCGTCTCAGGAAGTCTAATTTTTTAGTCGAATTATAGAAATTAATTAATCCTGAAACGAGTCAAGAGATTTTCTTATTATTTCTTTATCCTGTAATTTGTATGTGAATTGGTTGGCAGCATAGTCTATCTCTATTGCCGCATCGGGTGGCAACTCTAAGCCTCGCATTTCTACATTATAGTTTATCTCTGATATGACATATTTGTTTAGAAGGTTCTTTATGTTTCTGGCACCCCACTTGTCAGTGTTGCCCTGCTTTAAGATTTGTGATTTGGCATAATCAGTAAGTGAGATACCATAATAGAATAATTCAAAGTTTGCTTCGTCTATTTCTTTATCCAGTATATCATACAGAGTTTCCTCTGGTAATTTTTTGAATGTTACAAACTCGTTTATTCTCCCAAGAAAAGCCTCTGAGATTCCTTTATTTCTTAAGATGCCCAGTA
>CAZOXV010000091.1:0-3234 GCA_964583935.1 uncultured Methanosarcinales archaeon
ATGGCAAATCGAAACATATTTTAAGGTGTTAATTATAATAAAACATATGATACGAAATATTATAGGTCAAAAAAGATCATATACAATCACAATCCCAAAGAATTGGGTCGAAAGACGTGGTCTGAAATCCGGGGATGCAGTCAGAATTGAAGAAGATGGAGATATGCTTATCATGGCATCAGAACATAACCATATACCAAAAGAAGTCGAATTGAAGCTTGAAGGCAATGATGAACAGTTCCTTAGGACATCCTTTCTTAACATGTATGCACGAGGTTATGATAAGATTAAGATGTACTATGAAAACGATGCTCAAAAAGAGATCATATCAAAAACCCTTTCTGATTATGTATTCGGTTTTGAGGTAGTGGATGACAACGGGACCAGACTGATTGCAGAGAGCATATCAGAGCCATCTTCAGACAAATATGATGTGATACTGAGAAAGATCTTCCTTAATATCAACGAGCTTCTCAGTGATTTTCCTGATGCCCTTAAGGGCAATGATAGCATAGACAAGGATGAGTTCAAAAGGATATACAAATATGTCAATTTCTGTAAGCGGGATCTCAATCGCAATAAGGTCTATAAGGAGAACGCTTTCTTTGAATCCGGTTTGATAACATACCTTTCGATAATCCAAAGAAGCATATACCATGCATTTTCAAGAAAAGAAGATAGAGTGTACTCAGGTGATTTGATTGAATGGTATGAAAAGATCCAAAGCTTATTCCATGGTTTTTATGATGGTTTTATAAGAAAAGATTTCAAAAAATTATCAAACACTAATGAAAAAGTGAAAGAGTTCCATTATTACTTGTTTGAAAAGGATATTCAATCTGATGAAAGAATATTGAGATATTATCTTCTTGAAATATCTCGAACTATAAACAGGGCTATCAATATAAGCCGTGGTATTATAGCATAACTACAAAAATCTTGCTATGAAATGTCAGGAGAAAAGTGTATTTATCAATACTGCCCTATGGCAGTCCTATTTTTGACGGGATAATAGTAATAAAATAGAAAAGTTTATAAGTAATTAGTATGCAAAAAAGTGTATTACAGTTAACGTACTTAATATGCTAAAGGTGAGAAAACAATGAGGAAAATATTTGTGATGATGATGATTCTTCTGTCTCTTGGGATAGTCCTGTCAGGATGTTCAGAGGATAATTTAGGTGGACAGGGAATAAGATTTTTAGACAGATCAGGGGTCGATGGAGACAAAATAGAACCGACTGAACCAATTTTAGTTGGGGAAGGATTTGAACAGTCTAATGATACTGTTGAAAGTAGCTGTAGTGAAGTTGATATTTGCAAATGGGATAAGAACCTGCCTCTTGGATCCGAAAATCTTCAAGGTACATGTTCGGAACTCGAAAGAGCAGGTCTATGGTCGCATGAAACTTCATCTGAAGCAACATGTATGTTTACGAGTGAAATTGAAAAAGAGTATCTTTTCTATGCAAGCGTAGACAATGATATTGAGTATTGTCTTCTTAATGGAGAGGAGGTCGTTCCTAAGCTTATTCATGAAGGATGTGCTTCACAGGATCCAAGAGATGAATTTACTTATCTGATTACAGCGCCTGCTGGTGAGAACGAGCTAAAGTGTGTTTTCACGGATAGAGGTACTGTAGCTTTCTTTGATGCTTGTGTTGTTGAAAAGACACGGGAACAATTAGTAGACGAAGTATGCTGTGCATCTGTAAATACAGATCCTGCTGAGCCTATGAAATATGATTATTTCAAAAGTAGAATGCAAAGATGTTTGGATGGAACAGTTTCATACCGTTCAGAGATCTCAGGGGAAATGATAACTGAGAAAAATTTTGTCGTAAATGACAAATATTGCAACCCATCATTCTATTGCAAATATTCAGAACTTTATATGAATGAGTATGATTGTGAAGCAGGTGATGCACAATGAGAATGCGAAACATAATGATTTTAGCTATAATTTTTATAGTAATGGTGTTTGGATCTTTATTGGTTAGTGCTGAGGATCCAGGGCTAAAAAGTGCAACTAGTTTTAAGAAAGATACATCTTTTTCATGGAGCGATTCTTATAAAGGTACTATAAATGTGATGGTTGACGATGTAAAATACAGTTGTACAGGTATAGGAAATTGTCAGATTGGAATACCTCAAGATTCTAACGATGGAATAAATTACGCTTATATTGACTCTGAAACAGAGGAAGTGGTTAATATACAACTTCTTTCAGAATCAGGTGTTGTTTTACATGAAGAGAATAAGGTTTTTACTAAAGATTATCTTTTCAATTACAAAAATGCAGACGGGAATGATGAACCTGTAAAGATAATGCTTAATGTAAGCTGGCCTGAAGTTTCGTGTGTTTTCAAAGGTTCAGAAAAAAAGCAGAATTGTTTTGCATCAGCAGGAGTAAATTGTACCTCATACGAAGCATCTTCTGCAACTGTTGGAAATTCATGTTCACTTGGAAAGATAATCCCCTCGGGAGACGGGATAGTTGGAGTGAAAACAGACTGTGAAAATGCGGCGACTCAGGAGGTAAACATATACCAGAATATGGGTAGAAGTTTAGAATTAGAATTCAATTGCAACTCAGATATTTGCTGTGAATCTACTTTCGTTGACATGAAGGCTAACGAGACTGTGACTTACAGGAATTATCTTTCTAAAGAGGAATGCGTAAACGAAGCCGACTGCGGCGTAACAAAGGTTTCGCGAAAAGTGTCTCCAATCGATGTATGCGGTGATAAAAATCCTTCAAAGGATGATAACAGCGTTCTATCTGATACAGTATGCTGTGCAGTTGCAAATGATGGTTCGTCTCTGTTTAAATATAAATATGCTTTTAACAATAAAGAAAATTGTGAATATTTAGCAGGAGATAAATATCCTCTTAGGCAAGTAGTAAACAATAGCTACTGTAGCAAGCTTTATTCATGTGATACATTGAATAGTATATATGAGGAGAATTCATGCGAAAATTCCGATTTGAATCAAGACAATACAGAAGATTCGCGTTCCGGAAGTACAGGAGTTCTAGTGCCAAGTGAAGGTTGGAATGGTCATACTCTGAGAGATTCTGATAGCTCTGATGGTTATACTCCGAGAGGTTCTGGTAGCTCTGGTGGTTATACTCCGAGAGGTTCTGGTAGCTCTGGTGGTTATGCTGGTACTGGCTCTGGTTATGCTGGTACTGGCTCTGGTGGTTATGCTAGTTCTGGTAGCTCTGGTGGT
>CAZOXV010000091.1:3334-5435 GCA_964583935.1 uncultured Methanosarcinales archaeon
TATGCTGGTACTGGCTCTGGTGGTTATGCTAGTTCTGGTAGCTCTGGTGGTTATGGTGGTGCTGGCACCGGTGGCGGGGGAAGAAGTGGGTGTTTAAGCCCTAACCAATTAGCCGTTGCTGTAAAAAATGCGGCAGGGGACGTAGTTGACTATGTATCCTGCAATGAATGCATCTCGTTAGGTGATTGCCTAAATGCCTATTTTGGGGCTAAGTAATTGTTTTTTTATTCTATTTTTTTATAGAATTCTTTAACCATTTTGATTTTATTTTTCATTCTTGGGTATTTGTTTGACAATATAGTTATCATGTCTTCATAGCACATGAGGTGCGCTGAATATTCGCTGAAATCGTTGTCTATAGAAGTTGTCGAGTACTGATTTAAAAATCCTGAACTGAACAATTTTGGCTCCAATATGGTTGATGCTTTTTTGTTGCCTATCGCAACCATACCTTTTGTGAGAGGTTCAGAATAACGGAATCCTTTGATGTTTGATTCATTCCATTCTTTTTTCTCGAAGAATCTTCTGTAATTATCAAAAAGTATACTTGAGAACTCGTGGTGGAATACAAGCGGCAGTTCATCATTTTTCATGGAGAGGTATATGTTGCTTTCCTTTCTTAAACCTTGAACGTCCATTCCATTTATGAAAAGCCTTGAATATACGTATGCGCGATTAAGATTATTTAGGATTATATTTTGCGGATATTTTTTCATTTCGGAGACTATGATAGTGCTTATTTCCTCTCTTTTTTCTTCGGGGATTGAAGCTACATCCAGCTCGCTTTCATGATTTCTGTAGCTTATTTTTCTGTTAAGTCTTTTATCTACATCAAAAGCATCTATACTAGCACATCCAGACATTATTAAACCTGTTGTAGCTGTAGACAACAATTTTAGGAATTCTCTTCTTTTCATTTTCATATTTTTTATCAACTTGCTTTAATCAGAGATATATAACCTTGATCATCGCCTGTTTTTTCTGCTTTAAAAGCAGCAAGTCTAAAGTTGTGCATGAATTTTATTTTTCCAACTGATTTAAGCATATCATTTTCTTTTGACTTATCTATATACTGATTATCACCTGTAAATCCCTCAAGTAGGTTTCTGAAGGTTGTATACATAGGAATATAGTTTTCAGGATTTTTCACTTCAAGTGATGAGATATCAAATTCCTCAACTCCTGGTTTGACATTTCCAAAATCTATTATTCCTGGGATACCATTTTTCCCAATTGGTCTATTGTCTTTTCTGAAGTCGTAATGGCAAAGTACATCTTTTTTCTCAAGGTCTAATTCAGCCGTTTCATCGTAATTTATTATGTATTTCTTAAACTTTTTTTTCATGAAATCTCTCTTGTCCTTGTCCTTGAAATATCCAATCCGGTCTCTTACTTTGTCAATATTACCGATAGAATCAAAATATACTGAAGAATTAATCCTATCTTTTGCATATTTTTTCATGTATGTATGGAAAAGCGCAAGGTTGAAAACGTCATATGTTGTTCTATCTTTTGCAATATCATCTATATTGATGTTATTCTTTAGCACATATTCTTTCATCCCTTTAAGTAGAAGTGTGTTGTAAAGTCCTGCGTCTTCATTGGAGAATCCTTTCTTATTACCAAGTTCTAGTGTTGTTAGGTATGAGGTGCTTGTTTTTTCTTCGAGTCCCATGAGTCTTGGTGTTATGTATCTAAGCGGTGATTCTTTACTTGCATCTTCTAGGGCTTTCGCTTCTTTTTTGAAAACATTGTTCTTTCCTGACTTAAGGAAATAATTATCGCCTGCATGCTCGAAGGAAAGGACAATATCTGAGGATGTATTAGGAGTTCCAGAGATTGAACCTATGTCCTTGTCTTTTATGACCTTGATTGAATTTATCGTCTCTTCTATTTCCTCTACATCTGCATTTGGAAAGTTCTTATCTATGAATTCTCTTACATTATCTTCTTTTCTCATATATTTAGTTGTTTCTTTTCTCTTCTCATCAAGTCTAAATCCTATTTCGATTTTCTTCTTTTTTGCTTCTTTTGAGTATTTTTTTGCGAACTCTCTGTCGAATTCGAATTCTGGAGATTCATCTTTCTCGTAATTTTTATC
>CAZOXV010000092.1:0-5425 GCA_964583935.1 uncultured Methanosarcinales archaeon
ACCCTCTGGGTATTGGCAGACGAAACCTTGGTAGAACGTGCTATTCTTTATTAATCCTTGAGAGAAATAGGAGCCTTCTTTATCTGAAAGTAGATATCCTGAAAAATCAATATCATCATCATCTATCTTTTTGATTAATCCTTTTCCCTCAAATAGATATTTTACTTTCATTGTTCTATCTTGGTCATTCTTATTTATAAACATGTCCCTAGAATAATTCACTGTTTTATGTGTTTTTTCTGGCTCTTCTAGGTTTAATTTGAATAAAAAACTTTATATACGACTCAACCATAATTTATCTTTATTATGGCATCTATTTTCAGGGAGATAATAGAGTTCTTTGGAAGGCTTGGAATCTATGACGTAATACTTCCTTTTCTTTTGGTGTTTTCGGTATCTTTCGCGATACTGGAAAAAACAAAGATTTTTGGAACTATTAACATAGATGGTGTCGAATACACAAGAAAAAATTATAATTCTATAGTTGCTTTTTGTCTTGGCTTTTTTGTGGTGGCTTCAACCAGATTGGTTGCTATAATAAATGTTGGGCTTGCTAATGTTGCAGTCATTATGGTTGCATTCGTTTCTTTCATGATTGCTATTGGAGTTTTCTATGGCGAAGGAGATAATATATTTGGAGATGAGGGTGTTAAGAAATTTAGAATGCCACTCGTGGTTTTAACTTTCATTGGAGTTATACTCATCATGTTAAATGTAATTAAGACTGAAGCTGGTATATCCTGGCTTGAAGTTGCATTTGGATTTCTTGCTAAACACTGGAATTCAAATGTGGTTGGTTCTATAATTTTGTTAGGCTTGCTTATTGGATTTGTTGGGTGGATTTCAAGAGCACCTTCTACGAAAGGGAGCACAGGTGAGAAAAAGTGAATTTTCAAAGTTTAATGGCTTCACTTGCAAGGATTGGTGTCTGGGATATTGTGCTTCCATTTATGCTTATTTTCACTATCGTCTATGCAATTCTCACTACTACTTTGAAGAGTATATTTGGAAAAACAGATGATCACGATAATTCTAAGTTTGCTGTTGTTATCTCTTTTGTGATTGCGCTTGGTGTTGTTATACCTCACGCCATTGGTGCCTATCCTCCTGGTGGAAATGTTGTTGTTATAATAAATACTGCACTTCCTCAGGTTTCTCTAGTAGCAATTGCCATTCTTGGTGTCATGATTCTGTTGGGAATGTTTGGAATTGATACACTAAAGTTTGCTGAAGGTGGAATTACTGTTTTCTTGATTGCGGCTGCTCTCGGTATTATAACGTACATATTTGGTTCAGCAGCCGGTTGGTGGGTGTCTTCTCCTAGGTTCCTTGGATTCCTTAATGATGGAGATACTCAAGCACTTATTGTAACTATACTCGTATTTGGATTGATTGTCAAATTTATAACTAAAACCGAGCCAAGTAGCTCTTCTTTCACTGATAAAATTGAGAAGGTGAACAAGGCTTTATTTGGCAAAGGAGGAAGTGAATAGATTTATTGTTGTGATAAAATGGTAAGTTTTTACAGTTTAATGGAATCGCTTGCACGCATGGGTGTTTGGGATATTGTTCTTCCCTTCATGCTAGTTTTTACTGTCGTATATGCTGTTTTGTCGACCTTAACATTGTTTAACCAAAATAATAAAAAATTTGCAACAGTTATATCGTTAATTATTGCACTTGGTGTTGTAATACCTCATGCGATAGGTGCTTATCCTCCGGGCGCAAACGTTGTTCTCATAATAAATACGGCTTTGCCTAATGTTGCTCTTATTGCTGTTGCAATATTAGGTTTATTCATATTACTAGGTTTATTTGGAATAAAACTAGAGCTAATGGGAGCACCAATAATGTCTGTTGTTGTGTTTTTGTGTATTGGAGCAATTGTCTATGTCTTTGGTAGTGCTTCGGGCGCTCGCTACAGAATACCACCTTTTTTAAATTTCCTTTCACATCCAGATACGCAGGCATTGCTGATAGTTATCGTCGTTTTCGGGCTGTTAGTCAAATTTATAACTGCGGGTCCACGTACGACACCACGAAGACCTGTTGATCAAGTCATGCAAGGTCTTTCAAATTTGTTTAGACCACCCGGTGGACCATAGGTTAAGTGGTCGTGGGAATAAGATATCCTAAATAATATGGTGAATAATATGGCAACTTTTGAAGGTTTTGAATTGATAAGTAACTTTTCAGGCGTTTTTTCATTTCTTCTCACGTTTTCTATAGTTTATGGTGTACTCTCAGTAACTAATGTTTTCAAGGAGAATGGTAAAACTTTGAATCCTATACTTGCATTCAGTATTTCCTTGCTTGCTTCACTTTCGAGTGTCTATATTAATATGGTTTCTACCATGGCGCCTTGGTTGATTATTCTTGTTGTGGGTGTGTTTTTTGTAATGCTGTTCTTACGCTTCTTGGGCGTTTCTGATGACATGTTTACTGGATTCTTTAGTGGTTCAGCAAAAGAGAAGAAAACAGTCATATATTGGGTTATAATAGCAGTTATCATTATTGTTACTGTATCGGTGAGTATAGAAATTGGTGATGAGGTGGGTCCTTATGTCGGAGAACGCTCATCAAATGTAACTGACGAATCTCCTGCAGATGTTCCTACTGGTTCAGGGAATGCTTTTGCCGACAACCTGGGTGCTACATTATTTCATCCAAAAGTTGTAGGTGCCTTCTTGATATTGTTGATAGCTTCACTTGCCGTACGTCAGTTGTCCCAAACAGACTAGTATAGAAATTTGTTATGAAGCGATTACTTTTCTTCTTTTTCGTTGTCTTCTGATTTTCCTTTTTTCTTTGGTTTTGCAACTTTAAAGTCCTCTGCAATCCTTGAAAGCTCATTTACATTTGCTGTAAATGTTGGTAGAACTTGTGAGAATACCTTTTCAAGGGCTTTTAATTCTGTATCAACCTTTAGTATGTTTTTATCGTATTCGCCGACTTTTCCTACTATTGCTTTGTAAAGTTCGTTAAAGTCCTCTTTGAGATTTTTAACATCATCTTCCATCTTTGAGAATTTCTCATCCATTGCATTTTTCCAGTCAAGAACTTTCTTGATGTTCTCAGTAACTTCTTTCCACCTTTCATCAATTATTGTTTCAACGACTTGTTCTATCTCTTCAATGCTACTTTCACTTGAAGCTTGTTGCCCGGGCATCTGTGGAAAGCTAGGAGTACCTTGAGAAGGTGGGGGTTGGCTGGGTTGTTGCTGCTGCTGAGGTGCTCCACCTGGCATAGGTGGTGGTGTTCCCATTGGCGGCGGCATAGATGGCTGTTCTGGCATAATTCATCGCTTTATATTTTATCTCTTACAAGAGTAACTTTATCTCATATCTGTTTGTATTTATATTTTATGGTGAAAAGAGTCAGAAAAGAGGTTCTTCTTCCGTTTGTTGATTTTGAGTTTTTTCTGGCTCTGGTTTTACTTCCTCAACATTTGTAATGTCATCTTTTGATCTTATTCCTAATTGGAGAAGCGCTCTGCGGACTACTGGTAGGATTTCTTTCTGACTTACAAAACTTACAGGGTTCCAAAGATTCAGATATTTTTCTATACTTGTAACATCTTCTTTTTTCGCACTTAACGCTAACTCTTTTATTATTATGTCCATCTTATCTTTGATCTCTTTGGAGTTCTTTTTCAACTCAAAAATTTGCTGATTAACATCGGCCATTTCTGTATTCTTCTTTTTGCTATCCTCCAAAAGGTTTTTTTCATTCATCTGTATGGCTGTTCTAAGATTTTTTGACTTTTCTTCAAGACTTCTGATTCTGTTTGTCAGAGTTTTAACCTCTGAATTTATTTCCTCTATCTTGTTTGCATCCGCCGGTTGTTTTTTATCTTGACCAAGAAGTCCACCCATTGTCTGGCTGGCACTCTGTTGTGGCTGTTGCTGTCCCTGTTGTTGGTTTTTCTGTTGGTCTTGAGGGCTTGCGAATAGTTCCATTTTTCATCAAAGAATCTTTTCTGGTATTTTATCTACCTGATTATTATCTACTTGATTATTAACATACCTTTACTACTTTTAAATTTTCTGGTGTTTTGATATTCTAAAATATTATAATTTCGAAATAGCTCCTTGAATAGATAATAACTTTTAAAGAATAGTAATTTTCCTTGACAGTATGAAAGGTCAAATCATTGGTGGAGATTTCTCAGGAATTTTGATAAGGCAAAAAGCAGGCTCACCTATAGAACTTGGTGAGCTTCTTGTGGCAGAATATTCGGGGAAAAAGATAATCTTGCAGGTTTTTGATCTTATCTTTAGTTCTCAGCTTTCACAGAAAAATATAGAAATGGTGTCTGGGCTTAAGCTTGAGGAAGACGAAGATTTTAGTTTTATGGAACCGGAACTTAGAAATTACAAAATTGCAGTGGCAAAGTTGGTACTCTCCGTTGAAAATTATAGTTCCTCGCTCTGTAAAGAGCTTCCTTTAATGTTTTCCGACGTCCGTTCCTTGCGCGAAGATGATCTGAAATTTATGACTGTTCCGAAGAGTTCTATATATCTTGGTGAGATTCGTTCAGGTTCAAATATACTTAATGTTCCTGTCCTTCTTGATGGAGAAGATGTCCTATCCCATCATATACTTGTTGCAGCAACAACTGGCCGTGGAAAATCAAATCTTACCTCTTGTGTGATTTGGGAGCTTGTAAATAATAATTTTGCAGGCGTTCTTGTACTTGATCCTCACGACGAATATTACGGCCGTAACAGCTTTGGGGCTAAAGACCATTACAAGAAAGACGTTGTGAAGTATTATACACCTAATAATCCGCCACCGGGGGCCAACTTGATTAGAATTAACCTTAAGTCACTTCGCCCTTCGCATTTTTCTTTTATGAATTTTTCAGATCCGCAGCGACAAGCCGCTCAGGCTTATTACAGAAAATACCGGACAGACTGGATTGTGTCACTTATCCTTGAACGTTCTCTAGATTCTGAATTTAATGAATCAACTTTAAATGTCTTAAGGCGGAGAATGATGGGCTTACTCGATATAGATTGCTCTAACGGTTCATTGTATTGTAAGGGTATTTTTGATATACAGTCAGGTGAGAACACAATCAATGAAATTTGTCGTGCGCTTGAAGACAAATCTGTTGTAATTATAGACACTTCACATTTCCCTAGTGACTTTGAATTATTAATAGGGAATATGATTGCTTCTGAAATTTTTAAGCGCTATAAAAATTTCAAAATAACTGATGAACTTCGGCGGAAACCGCCTATTTCAATAATTATCGAAGAGGCACCACGAGTTATAGGCAAAGACGCACTTGAAAAGGGGCCTAATGTTTTCTCTTCGATTGCGCGCGAAGGTAGGAAGTTTAAGGTTGGTTTATTCGCCATAACTCAGCTTCCTTCTCTTATTCCCCGAGAAATCCTTGCAAACATGAATACAAAGATAA
>CAZOXV010000093.1:0-5396 GCA_964583935.1 uncultured Methanosarcinales archaeon
ATTGATCCAATATTTGACGAATACGAAGATAGGTCTGGTGACGAGACTGCTTACGAAAAGCTTGTGAAGGAATTTGCGATACAACCGAGGAGAGGTGCTGAACTATGAGCTTCTTCAACTACCTTTTTGATGATAGGGATGTGTTAGATAACACATACGCTCGCAAGAGTTTTGTAATGGGAAGAAGAGAAAACCTGAATGTGCCGGGGTTCAGGTTTTCTTGATTGTTATCCGCAGATAATTTTTTAAATAAGACACGGTCACTATAATGGTTATGGTGGCCGTGGTGTATCGGTTAGCATTGAGGTCTGTGGAACCTTAGGGCGGGGTTCAATTCCCCGCGGCCGCCCTTTTTCTTTTTGTATTTTCTTTCGTATGCTTGAGCGAAGTGAAACATACACCTTTTACGAGACGCATGATAACTTTGTTATCTGCGCGCAATCAATTTCATTGATTTGCGTTTAGATAAAATCACTTTTTGTTTCACTAAAGAAGTATCAGTGCATAACGTACTAGGGCTCCAATGAAGAAAGTAAGTAATGGTAACATTGATTTTTTCACGTAATTGAGTCTGTGCTTCACACTGCTGTTTTTTATGCTTATATCTCCTTTTTTGGGAACAAACATAAGTGCTGAGAATGACATAAAGAACAGAAATATTATTGATCCGACTACTGAGATATTTTCTGAGAAAGATAGCATAAGTCCTATAATCAATCCAACAACTGGCAGCAGGAATTTTCTCATCTTCTTGTCTAAAGTGAACTTGTCTGATAGAAAGAATATTACTGCAAAGCCTACTGGTGCTGCAAAAAATTTGTATATCATTGAATTCATGGCTGTTAAGCACAGTATTGTCATTATGGATGATGAAACAATTCTGAACCATCTTCTCCCAGGCTCAAGCTCTTCTGGTGCAATGAATACGAGAACATTACCCATGACAATGCCCAGAAAAGAGGCAATTGCAACAAGCGAGTATTGTATAATTTCTTCCATGTACTATACCTTCTCTTTTTTCAATCTCTCATTTACTGCGGCAATCAATTCTTCTTTATCTAGTATTATATCTTTGTGTTTCTTTGATATTTCTCGGACAATGTCTTGATCTGCTACGTCTGTCTTTGACATGTACAGAATAGTGGGTTTTCTTTTCTTTTTAACATTTTTCAGTAGTCTTTCTTGGTTTTCTAGAGTATATGTTTCCGTAGGATCAAAGACATAAACAATAATGTCTGCCACATATTTTATAGCTAGTTCTGCTTGTTTTTCTATGTTGTTCTTCTTTTCATCACGATTGAGCGTTCCCGGTGTGTCTATGAACTGTATCTTGCTGTTTCCGCTTTTTCTGTATCCAACAAGAAGCTTTTTTGTTGTGAAAGCATATGAATTAATCTCTACTTTTGAAGATGTTATTTTTGACAATAATGTTGATTTTCCTACGTTTGGGAACCCGACAATTGCTACAGTAGGATATTTTTCTTTTACTGTTGGGAATGCTTTCATTATCTTTCTAATCTCTTCTAGAAACTTTAGTTCTTTGTTTATTCTTTTCATAACAGAAGAAACTCTTCCGTAAAATGCCTCTCTGTATGTTGATGACTTTTGTTCTGTTTGTGAGTATCTTATGTTTTTTGTTGTTTCTCTTGATAGAATCTTCACCCTTTCTACAGCCCACCTTACTGCCCCAATAGACTTTTTTGCTACATCAACATCGAAACTTACCCTGCACATTTCTTTATAGAATTCAGGAAGTGATTCCATACTAGGGAACGATTTTTCAATTTTAAGAAGAGCGGTTGCTAGATTTTCTGTTACGCTTACTACCTTCATTTCATCTTGCTTCTTCTTCTTGAGCAAGGGGTCCATGCGTTTTAACCCTGCAATTTGCTTCTTTCGCGCTCTGCCAAAAGCAGTGTCAAGATAGAACTTATAATCTTCTATTTTGTATAGGTCTTGAAAATTCATTATCTATATGAGTTCAGATTCGTTTAAAAAACTATCGTGATGTTTTTACTAAACCTTAAACAAAACTATTTTAAACAAAATCAAGCAATCTTTTTATCACGTGTATGATGAGAACCAGTTTCTTAACCATGCATTATATATTTGATTAGAAATAGTGAGGTGCTTATTATGGCAAATGTAACAGTATATTCAACTCCAACATGTCCGCATTGTCATCATGCGAAGGATTTTCTGAAGGAGCACAACGTAGAGTTTCAAGATGTTGATGTTTCTAGCGACAGAGAGAAGGCCAAAGAGATGATTGAGAAGTCTGGGCAGATGGGAGTTCCTGTGATCGATATTGATGGCCAAATTATTGTTGGCTTTGATCAGGGAAGAATCTCAGAATTGTTGAAAGTTTAATTACTTTCATCTTTTTTTTCTTTTTTTTCATCAGTCATTACATCAATATAATACGTCTCCCCTTCTACTATGTCGAGTGGTTTCTTCTTGTCTTTTTTGTTTTCTTTCTCTTGTTTTTCACGAGCCTTTGCTTGCATCCATAAGTTATGAGACTCTTCTTTTGTAACGGCTCTTCCTTCTAAGAGAAACGGTTGCCGCTCTTTGATTTTCAAAACCACGTGCTCAAGAATTTCTGCTATATCAAAGTGACCTCTACGTTCTGCAACGACACAGAGCCTTGCAAGGTCAAGGAAGACATCTCCTAGTTCTTCTTTGAGATTTTCCATGTCGTTATTCTTAAGAGCGCATAGGACCTCTTCTATCTCACCATTTATCTCTTCACAATACCCTTCAATAGAATTCTGTCTCATCCAGGGATCGCACTTGTCTGCAACTCTTGAAAGTTTGACGAGTTCTTCAAATGTGTCTTTCATTTATTTTCGCCGTCTAATTGTTATAGAATCACCAAGTGTCATAGAATCTTTTTTACTCGAAGAACCTGATGCCAATTTTTTCAAGATATCTTCATCGGATGGTTCATCCAAAGTAACAAGTTTTATGCCGAGAAGTTTTTCTATTTTTTTCGCCAGTGCTATGCTTGGTTCATGCTTTCCTGTCTCCAGGGAATGTATTACTGATTCTTTTTCTGCAAGCTTTACTGCTAATGCTTTCTGTGGTATTTGTAGCTTTTGCCTCTTTGACTTTATTAGTTCTGGATAATTATCAACTATATGTTCTTTTGATTCCATCTCTTTTATATTTGAATATGCCTGTCTTCTGCCAAAAGGCACTTTTGTTCCCGTGTTACTCCTTTTTTCGACGACGGACTTCTTTGGCACAGGCTTTGCGTATTTCATACATCCACTACAAAGTCTCATTACTGTACCTTCTATTATTCCATCCGTGAGTGTTGTATCTTTTCCACACATGTCACATTGCATCGTTATCAAATTTCATTAATATCATATTTTTAATAAAGCTTTCTTTGAAATCTAAGTTTTTTCTTTAATCTCTCTATTTTACTCTCTTACTCTATCTATAGAAGTAAACTTGCAAAAATTTAAAAAGCATGAAATAATATTCATCATATCGTCATTGTCTGCTATCATTCTGCAGTCTTCGTTTGCTGTTTTGATTGATAGTTGATTTTGGTTAGTTACATTAAAATATGAAATCAAAATACTAGGTTGAAAATGAAACAAGTGATAATATGCCCGGCAGGAGAAAAACTAGACAATGTTATGGCTGCTCTAAAGCTATATAAGCCAGAAAAAGTCTATATTCTATCCCCTAAAAAGTATAAAGAGCAAAGTAATGTGTTCAAACCAAAGCTTGAAGATAAAGGTATTGCTGTAAAGATAATTGATGTGGGAGAAAGTTTGTGGCTTGATTTTCTTGAGACTGTTAGTGGGCTTGTGTGTATACATGCAGAGAACCAAAGTGATGAAGATTCTAAGGAGTTTATTATGCATACAGATACGGGTGATGCTGAATTAAGATCCATTGCTACAGTCGCCGCTTTCGTTAATGGTATTAAGGCAATTTCTTATGATGATTGCAAGATTCGATTATTGCCGCTTTTTAATCTAAGATATCAGACAGTAATAACAGATAAGAAGATGCAAATCTTGAAGATACTTGAAGAGGATGTTAACTGTTGTAAATCCTTTGAAGAACTTTCAAAACGTACGGGCATGTCTCTCCCGCTTGTTTCTTATCACATAAATGGCAATCTAAAATCTGAGGGTCTAAAAAAACTAGGTCTCATAGAAACAAGAGAGAACAATGGAAGAATTAATGTAACTCTCTCAACGCAAGGGTTGCTTCTATTGAAAGGATACATAAGACCTGTGGAAGAAGATATAACAAAAAAAACACAGGAACCCTGTAATCTTTAAAATTTCTAAAGCTGGCAATTTGTTGCATCTGCGAGAGTTTCTAGGCTTTGCATACCAACATATTCCTGGCCGTTAATTATCCAAGTTGGGTAGCCTCTTATTCCTGCAGCGTTGCATTCTGAGGAGCCTGCACCATCACAAGCAACATAGAACTGGTTGCTGTATTGTGTGAATATATCTCCTAACATTTCTTTTTGTTGGCTACAATATCCACACCAGTCTGTACCATAGAATTTTGCATCAGAATCAACGATGCAGCCTGCGAGACCATCAAGTTCTACATCATCAACTTGCTGTTGTTCTCCTCCTGCAAAAAAAGAATACGTGCTGTATGCAAAAAGTGATCCTAAGACAAGGAGGACGAATGCTGTTCCCATTGAGATTTTCGGTTTTTTATTTTCTTTATTTTTTGTATGGCTTTTGTGTTCCTTTGTTTCATGTTTGTGTTTTTCGCTCATTTTACACCCCTTAAAATTAGTTTGAAAATTTATGATGTTCTTTCAGGATATTTCAATCGCTTCCTAGTAGTAATAATTCTATGAAATGTTTAATAAGTTTTTGTTTAATCGTGTTTGTTATCTGTTATCTTTATTTTCAGTTTATTATGATTTCAAAAAGCAAAATAAAACAAAACAAAAACGCAAGATATAAAAAACCTCACTATATAAGATAGGCTTGTATGGATAATACAATTGTTAGAGTCGTTAACCTTTCAAAAAGTTTTGGGAATAAGATTGTACTCCAGAACATAGACATGGATATTTTCTCTGGCGAGATTCTTGGCATCATAGGTATGTCTGGACATGGTAAGACAACTTTCCTAAATACGCTTATTGGTTTTCTCAGACCAGAGGTTGGCGATGTTGAATTTAAGCTTGAACACCTTCTTGACTATGAGAATGCTACTGATCAGTTTCGCTCTGTATACAATTCGCACGATGAAGCTAAACACATTTTTGGGTTTGCTGCGCAGAATCCATCTTTTTATTCTGAATTAACTGTCGAAGAAAACCTTGATTACTTTGGTGCACTTTATGGTCTTTCGAAAGATATTCGAAGAACTAATACTAAGATTTTGCTTAATCTTAT
>CAZOXV010000094.1:0-5369 GCA_964583935.1 uncultured Methanosarcinales archaeon
GCTGAACAGGATTCAAATCAAAACTCTTGCAGGTCTTATCATCTCTCTCATGAAGACAAAGCTCAAGGTCGCTAAGATTCTCATCACCTAAATTTGTTATCTCGCAGATAAGCTTCTGGCTCTCACCAGGGTAATAAAACCGCTGCTCAAAGTCACAAATAAACCTAACATTGCTCGAATATGTCTTATGAAACTCTTTCTCTTTCACTTGGACAAGGCGTTCCATATCACTCTTGCTGTACGAAACAGTAGCACTCGCTCTTGAACTAAATGATGTTGTTGTATATTGCTTCTGATTTGAATGTATTGAGAATGGGAACGTGTATTGATAACCTCCTGCTAGATTAGGAGAAACAGAGACAGTCCACATAAGCTTTCGCGTCTCACCAGGCTGGAGAAGTACAAACTGCGGATTCTCTGAATGAATTTCTATATTATCTGCACCCGTAATAGAAATCATTGTGGGAAGATAATAATTTCTCATATTCTGCACAGTTGCTTCAATGGCATTATAAGAACCAAACGAAACTACATCTGCATAAGGTGCGGCAACCACCTCGACATCATCATCGCTCGGCATTGACATCGATTCAATAGTTGGGTCTATGTCAAACTCTTCAGCGACAATATCAACATTATACCCATACCACCCATAGTATGAGCTTGGATTACCCGAATCCGACGTTTTTCTTAACTCTACATGAGAGGGGTCAAGATATCCATATTCGCCATATGTCACATCAAAAGGTATCCAGCCATATCCAGGGAAAAAGACGTCTGCCCAACCATGCGGACCCCAATTAAAATCAAAAAGAGGTGAATTGGTGTATGCCACCCCAGACACATAACGTGCCGGGATACCATTAGCTCTAAGAAGAGCTATAAACAATGAAGTCATCTCAGCACAAACACCACGTCTGTTTTGAAGAACCCAACTAGAGGTCTTAGATACGTCCTCAGATAATGTTGAAAGGTTATAGTCTATATTCGAGTTAACCCATGTTGCTATTGAAAAAACAAGCTCATAAAGGTCATCAACGTCTTCTGAAAAAGCTGCGGCAAGCTCTTCTATATCTGGATGATCAGAGTCTATATGAAGTGTTGGATACGTGTATTCCACAATGTTGTTTCCCAATGAACTAGTCTCAATAGGAAATCCTACACGGCGTTTTACTGGAATATGCCTTCCATCTGTTTCAACAGTCGCAGAGATAGAATAGGGTATTTCCATCTCTCGTGGACGATCCCATTCGAGAATCAATGTATCGTTCTCAATCTTATAGTCACGTGGTTGTGTTCTGAAATTAGAAACGCTCTGATAAAATGAATCTCTGGGATACAAAAAAGACGTTACTTCTACTTCTGACAGCTGGTAGTCACCACCCCTTGGGACCACGTTCAAAGCAGAGCTAATTACAACATCAATAACAGCCCTTTCTGCGTTTAGTATTGCATCATCATCCGAAGCTTGTTCAGCCACAACAAGTGAAGAAAACGAGATAAAAAATGCAATGAAAAGTAAAGAAAAGAGCTTTCTCATCCTCCAAAAAAGGAGAGATGCTTATATAATATTTTCGTTTGAAGTCATAATGCAATAAAATGAAACGAAATTCATTACTGTGTGGGCGTAACATTTAAATATTAGTCCTCAAAAACAGGCATTGATTCGGGAGAGACAATTGTCAACTGCCTACTGCTTTTGACCTACACCTCAACCAACGCGCCCAAAACCCTCTCTCCCGAAATCATTTTCAAGAGGAAGGAGCATATCAAGATTCTCTATTACCCCTCCCTGAGAACCACTTCTCCTTCCTCATTATTTTTCTTATATGCTCTAGGTCAGTTAGCTTTAAATATGACATGAGCATCCATAAAAACGGGGGAATATGGCTGACGAAATTTCTATCACTTATGAGAAACTCTTTGATATAACCAGAAAAGAAAAAAATAGCGAAGAGCTACAAAAGCTTGAACCTGATTTCTTCAAGGGTCTCCTCACGTATCTTAACGATAAAAGCAGCATACTGCAAAAAGAAAAACAGGGAAGTCTATTTTCTAAACCAGAAAAAGAGCTTACTGCAAAACAGCTTGATAACATAAAAAAGCTCATAACAGAGCTACATATGCGAAGAGAACAGAAAATAATCAATCTTGCAATAATGAAATCGAGGACAAATTCTAATCTTATCGATACTTCTGTTCTACTTGAAGAAGAAAAAACACTCTTTGCTAATGTTGTTAGTGTACTTAATAGCTACAAAAAAAGTGTTCTTTTTAGGATTCTTACAGGTGAAGAGCCAGGAGTACCCCCTTCTATTTCAAATATGATAGACAAGAAGCAACAACCAGAGATGGAGAAGCCTCCTGTGAAAAAAGAAAAAGTTGATGTGGAATTTATAGAGGACACGCCGAAGTTTATAGGGAAAGAACTAGAGTCATATGGGCCTTTTTCAAAAGATCAAAAGATATCCCTTCCCTTTGATGTAGCAAACGTTCTAATTAACAAAGGTAGAGCAAAAAAAATAGAATAAAAAATTATTCGAAGATGTCCAAACCAAAATCTTCTTCAGGATCGATATTGACCAGCTCCTCTGATGATTCATCAACTGCTTGATCAAAATCCTCAGTTCCTGAGTCGCCATCTTCTGCATCAGCAGAATCATCCGGTGTATCTACAGGCACATCTTCTGTTTCCTGTTCTGTATCGGGCGTTGGGGTACAAGCCACAAAAACCAGACTCAGTACAATAAAAATCATGATGAATTCTTTCCGCATGTTATAGACCTCCTACTAGTATACACTTTTATGACATTGTGGTATATAAAAGTTACTATCAGAAGGATGACCTCTGAACACATCCTACCAGAGAATATACAAATAATAACAAGCAGTAATACATTAGATAATAAAATTCAAAAAGAAAAAATTATTTTTTGGCTTTGACTTCATCCCTAAGACGCTTCGTGAAGTCAGCAACCTTAACAGGGCCTTCAACATTACCTTCTCTTGTTCTTACAGTAACAGTATTATCAGCAACCTCTTTGTCGCCAACAACAAGGATATAATTCCACTGCTTCAGCTGTGCATCTCTTACTTTCTTAGGTATTGTCTCAGACCTAGAGTCTATCTCGGCAACAAAACCTGCATCCTTCAAAGTTTTTCGTACACTCTCAGCATACTCATGATGTCGGTCAGCAACACTAAGGATTCTGACTTGGCTTGGACTTATCCAGAGTGGGAATCGTCCTGCATAATGTTCTACAAGAATCCCCATGAACCTCTCAACACTTCCTAGTATTGCCCTGTGCAACATAATAGGTCTGTGTTTGCTTCCATCAGCGCCTTCGTAGGTTAGGTCAAACTTCTCAGGCATTTGGAAATCAAGCTGTATTGTTCCACACTGCCACGTTCTGCCTATAGCGTCTTTCAAATGGAAATCAATCTTCGGACCATAGAATGCACCATCGCCTTCATTTATCTTATACTCTTTCTTAGTTTCATCAAGCACTTCTTTTAATGTGTCCTCTGCAACAGTCCATAGTTTAGGGTCACCCATTGCTTTCTCTGGTCTTGTCGAAAGCTCCATCCTATACTCAAACCCAAAGGTAGTGTAAAGCTCTTCTACAAAATCAAGAAGATTCTTTATCTCATCCTTTATCTGGTCCTCTGTACAAAATATGTGCGCATCGTCCTGAGTGAACATTCTCACTCTAAAAAGTCCAGATAATACACCAGAGAGTTCATGCCTATGTACAAGTCCAAACTCTCCCATTCTTAAAGGTAAATCCTTATAGGAGTACATCCTGTTCTTGAAAACAAGCATGTGTCCTGGACAATTCATCGGCTTGACAGCAAAATTCTGCTCATCAATCTTTGTAAAATACATGTTCTCTTTGTAATGGTCCCAGTGTCCTGATTGCCTCCATAACGCTTCATTAAGGATTAACGGGGCTTTCACAATCTCATAGTCTCGTGCTATGAGCATATCCGTTACAAAACTTACAAGAGTATTCCAAATGTGATATCCATTATTGTGAAAAAAAGGCATTCCTGGAGCTTCATCTTGGAAGCTGTAAAGGTCAAGCTCTTTTCCTATCTTCCTATGATCTCTTTTTTCTGCTTCTTCTATCAGAGCAAGATGTTCCTTAAGATCCTTTTTGTCAGGGAAAGAGATTCCATAGATTCTTTGGAGCATCTTATTGTTTGAGTTACCTTTCCAGTATGCGCCAGCAATCTTTGTCAGCTTGAAGGCTTTCACCATTCTACTATTTGGTATATGCGGACCTCTACAAAAGTCTATAAAATTGTCTTGATGATATACAGATGTTGTTTCATCAGCCTTCTCCTCAATCATCTCGACCTTGTAGGGTTCATCCAACTTTTTCATGAGTTCTATCGCTTTCTTCTTTGAAAGCTCTTCCCTCTTGAATTCTATCTTCTTATCTACAAGCTCCTTCATCTTTTTCTCAATCTTTTCGAGGTCTTCTGGAGTAAACGGCTTTTCGGTCTCAAAGTCATAATAAAACCCGTTCTCTATTGAAGGTCCTATGGCAAGCTTTGTTTTCGGCCAAAGCTCTTTCACTGCCTGAGCGAGAATATGCGATGAAGAATGCCAGAAAATATGCCTTCCTTCTTCATCTTTAAATGTCAACAGTTGAAGCTTAGAATCTGTTGTTATTGGTGTGGTTGCATCCTTAAGCTCATCATCTATCTTTGCAGCAACTGTGGCTCGTGCAAGTCCTTCAGATATCTCCATCGCGATATCGAGTGGAGTCATACCTTCCTTGCATTCTTTTATGCTTCCATCGGGTAGTTCAATTTTCATGTTTCACACCAATTTGTTTTTTAAGAAGAATGGGATATTAATTTAAAAAAGTTTGGTTAGAGATGATTAAACTTATTAATAATAGCACCGCCTTGAAGCGAACTCAGAAGAGGGCACGATTCATGCAGTGTTCTCTTCGAAAAAGCATCCCAACAGAGTGGATTTAGTTCTTTGCTGTGCTATTATTTGAGAAAGTCTATCGGATTATATAAGCGTCTCTAATTTTTATAAATCTTGTTGGGATAATATTGAAAGATTTTCGAGGAAAATCCAGCCAAATCAAAAAAGACCTATCTATATCAACATCCATTTTAATGACTTTATCTTAAGATTTTTTGTCAGACATCACTTAATCTTAATCTTTTTTTTATTTTTAAAATGGATTTCTTTTGCACTTTTTGAATTAACAATAGGTTCTCCCAATTGTTTTTCAATATCTTCTCGAGTATTTCCTGCAATAGTTCCACCTTTATTAGCAATCTTCTTACTATGTGAAAAAGTTAGTGGATTTTCTTTTTCAGAGAATTCTTTTGTTGTTACTTCT
>CAZOXV010000095.1:0-5335 GCA_964583935.1 uncultured Methanosarcinales archaeon
GGCGGAGAAGATATCGGCTTGGGATAAAACTTCACAAGGGGAATGCAAACCAAGCACCAAAGAACCAATATCAACACAGTCCATTCCAAACCTGGTAAAAAACATAGCAATAGTTCCACCGCCACCAGAATCAACCTTCCAAAGCTCACCGGTCTGCCAAGCAAGGGAGTGCTTGTCAAGAATTTGACGTATAAAATTCATATATTCAGCATGTGTGTCATTGGAAAAGTATTTTCCACCAGACCCGCCATATTTTTCTACGGAAACACCCTGACCCAAATAAGAAGCATTCTGAAGATCATGAACATCCTTATAGTTAGGATTTACACCAGCTGTTACATCTGCAGAGATTGCTTTTGAATTCTCAAGAAGTTTTGCAGGATTTATTTTCCCTCCAAGAAGCTCAGAATAATCATGTGCAAAGTTATGCAAAAGAAGGCTCTCCGCACCAGTATTACCAACAGAACCAATCTCTTCTTTATCTGCAAAAAGGCATACAGCTGTATGTTCTGGATTTTTTATACCAAGCAGTGCACGCAAAGAAGTATATACACACACCTTGTCATCATGACCATAAGCCCCAATCATAGACCTATCAAGACCAATATCAACAGGCTTAACTGATGGAACAAGCTCAAGCTCGGCAAAACATAGATCCTCTTCTACAATCGAATATCTTTCATTCAAAATTTTCATCGCAGCAAGTTTAAGTTGACTTTTTATCTTATTATCATCTACAGGGATATTTCCTACAAGTATGTTGAGCTCTTCACCTTCAACAACATTCTTAGGCTCTTTCTCCATCTGCTTTCTTGCAAGATGTGGAAGAAGGTCAGGTATGATAAACTTAGAATCATTATCCTCTGCACCAATACTTATGTTGATCTTTTTACCATCCTTTGTATGGACAACACCATGTAGCTCTAGAACCTGATTAACCCAATGATACTTTTTGATTCCACCATAGTAGTGAGTCTTGAGCAAAGCTAACCCAGAATCTTCCGAAATTGGTAGAGGCTTCAAATCAAGTCTGGGAGAATCGAGATGACTACCCACAATCCTTAAATCATCATCAGTTTTACCAACAATAAAAGCTATTATTGTTTTTGATTTTATTACTTTATAGAATTTTTCGCCAGAATGCGCCCGACTAACATCGTTTATATCTTTGAAGCCTTCTTTCTTCAAAATGGCTATAATATTTTCTGAAGCAAGACGCTCAGTCTTGTTTTTTAACATAAAACTTTTGTAGTCTTCAGAGAATTTAAAAACATCCTTGTGCTCATTCTCAGGTATTTTTTTCCATGCGTTCTCACGCTTAATCATTATTTTTTCTTCGACTTCTTGATTCTTTGTTTTTTTATCCATGTCATGCACCACATTGAAGCATACAACAATGATTTATAAATGTGATGTTGTGCAACACGAGAACTTGGAGATCTAGCGTGCTATTTAGCACATTAAAAGTCACAGAAAAACAGAAAGTAATATTAATTTAAGGAGTATCCGAGACTTATGCAAAAATTTAGGATAGCGTTAAGCAATTTTGGAGAATATGAGGAGTACATAATAAAGAACAATGAGACAAAAGAGTTTGTCAAGATTGTATCGGGGTTTGGATGCAATGTAAGAGAACTTGTGCTCAGCGCAAACTATGGCCTTCATCAAATAATACATGGCCATAATGTTCCTGCAAGACTCAAAAAGAAATATTCTAAATGCGCCATGTTATGCCCATTCACAGGAAGGATTCCTGAAGGAAAATATAATTTTAACAACAAGAAATATAATCTCAGGATTAACAAAGAAACAGAGAATACTGCAATCCACGGGCTTGTTTATAATCAAAAATTCTATTTTGTAGGAAAACAGATTCAAGAAAAATCCGCGTCATTAGTACTCGGTTTTGATATCTCTCCTGGAAAATTTAAAGGGTATCCCTTCTCTCTATACATTGAAAAAAAATTCACACTCTCAGAAAAAGGCCTCGCAGTAAGCACATATGCTATCAATACTGGTACAGAACAATTGCCTTTCGGCGATGGTTGGCATCCACATTTCTCGTTTGGTGATAAAATAGAAGACAACGAACTGTCTGTACCTGCAAAAGAATACTTTAGAAATAATAATAAAAAAGTTGTGACGTCTCCTGCAAAGATTTCAGAAAACAAAAGAAACGATCCAAACGGAACAATAGGAAAAAAATCGTTCGACACATGTTATACGTCTATTACTAGAAAAAAAGGTGCAGCAGAAGCACACCTAATGAATGAAGAACTGGATTTGGTATTGAGACTTGGAAAAGAATACAACTACCTGCAAATTTATACACCTGACAATAGAAAAACAATTGCTCTTGAACCAATGACATGCCCCTCGAATTCGTTTAATAATGGAATAGGACTTATTGTGTTGGAGCCAAGCAAAGAATTCAAAGGCAGTTATTCTGTAAGCCTGAAACCCAGAAAAAAATAAAATCACAAATTCTACTTACCACAAGCAGTCTTGCTGCCCTCAATTCTATGATAGGCTTGACACTTTTCACAGTCGCCATGCCTTGGACAACCAACATACGGGCATTTGCAATCTACCATAACCATACATATAGGATTATCTATTTTAAATATTTTGGTATAAAGAACCTGGGCAAAATCTAAACAAGCTATCTAAAAACCTATTTCAACATCCATTCAAGCCCAGCTAAATTCTCAGAAATGTCTTTCCCTGTTGCTTCATCTATCTTTTCAGCAGCTTGTAAAGCATCATGGATGTTATTCGGAGTTTGAATATTTACATCAGGAAAAAACCAACCACAACTTGTAAAACTTAATTGAGTTAGATATTCTGCTTCAAACAGATTTAGAAGACTTTCTTTCTCTTGCTTAGATAAATTATCCTTCTTATACTTGTCAAAGAAATCATCCAAACTTATATTCTCCAATTTCACATCAATATAATCATTTCTTGCATCCCAAACATCATTGAGAAACTTTCCAGATTCTGAAACAAAAATATCATGGACTATGTCTTCCTGCTTTTCAAGTATATCCAAAAGAATCCTTTGATAATTTTTTGAACCACCTGCACAACTACAGCCATCTGTCCATCTGCTTAAATTACCACACAAACAACTCCAGGAAGAGTTTTCAATAAGACTTGCTTGAGAATAGACCCTATTTTCCTTCAAGAATTGGTCTAAGGTAATCATATCTATATCGCTGCGTTTTTCAACAGCTTGTGGGAAATAGCCTGCCCATTTATCTGCAAATTTATGATGATGGCCAAATGTCTCACCATCATAAGCTAGCAAGGCGATACCACCGTCATTAATATCCATGGCAATCCGTTCAAGAGCGACATCTGCATTTTCCAAAAATTTTGTTGAGGCCTTTGCTGTAGAATTAAAAGCAATTTGCGCACTTGTGGGGTCAAAGAAAAAATATATAATCTTAAGATTCTGGCCTAAATCTATCTCGTGAGGTTTTGAAAAATCCAACTGCGAACCATCCATTGATGCACCTTGCCACCAAGCGCCTATAGTGTATTCTATCCCCTGTTTTACTAGCTCTCTACAAGTCCTTTTGTCAGTTGCAGTTTCTGGAAGCCATATTCCTTTTGGTTCTCTGCCAAAATATTTTTTAAAATGTTTCTTTCCCCAAACAATCTGAGTCTTTAGGTCTTCATCATACCTTGCCAAGGGTAATATTCTATGATTATATGCTTGACCCAGTGCTTGGCCGTTATCTGAAGAGAGCATATTCTCTAAAGTATCTTTAGCATTTTCTTCAAACCATTCTATTAGCGTTGGGCCTATGTTATAACTTATATGGTCAAGAATTCCGTTCTCTGAATTTGGTTTATAGCACTCTTCTGTTATTTTCTTGGCCCAGAAATCGTTATTTCTTGGTTGATAAAAATGCCAGTGCTGAGCAACATACTTTTTATCCATACCAAGAACACAAGGAATTAAAATATTTTAAAAGGTTGTGAATTTAGAATGTCTGCTGAAAAGCAGTCTAACTTCGAAAAAGAAAGATTTTAATATCATCCCGTTTCAGATAATACTGTCTTTTTTAAAAAGACGAGGTGATTCAGATTAAGATTCTCGTCATGAATATGGGAAGCTCTTCCCTGAAATATCAATTCTTCGACATGGAGAGTGAAGAAAGTTTATTCAAAGGCCACATAGATGGAATTAATCTTGATAGATGTACTATCAAGTATACAATGGACGGCAAGACAGAACAAGAAGAGCGACCTGTAAAAACACAAAAAGAAGCAGTGAAGATTGCCCTTAAATCTCTATTGAATTTCAAAATTGTAGAATCCTGGAAAGAGATTGACGCTATTGGACACAGAGTAGTTCACGGTGGAGATTATTTTAGGGAAGCGGCGTTAGTTAACAACAGTTGTCTTAGTTACATAAAGATATTCTCAGAACTTGCACCACTACATAATCCCCATCAGCTAAACGCAATAGTCGCATGTAAATCATACATGCCTGATATGAGGCAAGTGGCAGTCTTTGATACAGCATTCCACCAGACAATGCCAGAAAAAGCATTTATGTATGCACTGCCTCTAGATTATTACAAAAAATATAAAATAAGGAAATATGGTTTTCACGGAACGAGCCATAAATATGTATCTAATGTTGCTAATGAACTTCTAAAAAAGAAGAACTCAAAGATTATAACATGTCATCTAGGCAATGGATCTTCTATAACTGCCGTTCAGAACGGAGAATCAGTCGAAACATCAATGGGTTTCACACCGCTTGATGGAATCCCAATGGGGACCCGTTCAGGCTCAATAGACCCCTCCGTACCATTATATTTGATGAAGAAGCTCAAAATGAGCATAGACGAGATTGAAGATGTGCTAAATAAAGAGTCTGGCTTTTTAGGACTCACACAGATGGTCTCTGATTTGCGTGATGTCTATGGGCTAAGCAAGAAAGACAACCCAAAAGCGAAGGTTACAATGGACTTATTTGTGCACAAAATCACATCATGTATCGGTGCTTACACAGCAGTAATGGGTGGTGTTGATTCAATAGCATTCACAGGCGGCATAGGAGAAAATGCAGAATACATACGTTCAGCCGTATGCGAAAGTTTAACGTATCTGGGAGTCAAAATTGATGAACGTAAAAACAAATCTCACAGCAAAGAAGTCTCATCACCAAAGTCATCTGTTAAGATTTTCATCATACCTACAAACGAAGAACTCCAGATCGCTAAAGAGACAAAAGAAAAGATTGAGATGTTCATAAAATAGATCTAAAAACAGAATTGTCTAGGGTTACATTCTATCGGGAACATCAATACCCAAA
>CAZOXV010000096.1:0-5334 GCA_964583935.1 uncultured Methanosarcinales archaeon
CTTCCACTGTATTGACGGCAATCATGGACTTATGAAGATATGTTGAAAAAAATGGTAGATTACATAAAATCTTCAGGTGCTAATGTTGTGTTTTGCCAAAAAGGCATAGATGATGTAGCTCAGCATTTCTTGGCAAAAGAAGGAATTCTTGCAGCTCGACGTGTGAAGAAATCAGATATGATTAGGCTTTCCAAGGCGACAGGAGCTAGGATTGTAACAAATATTGAAGATTTACGTACATCACACTTAGGTTCTGCTGGCCTTGTTGAAGAATCCCGTGTTGGCGAGGATCCTATGATATTTGTAAAGGATTGTCCAAATCCAAAATCTGTAACACTTCTTGTTCGTGGAAGTACGGCGCATGTAATTGATGAAATAAGGAGGGCGCTTGAAGATGCATTAGGCGATCTTGCTGCTGCTTTGAAGAGTGGAAAGATTGTTGGTGGTGCCGGTGCTCCAGAGATAGAATTGTCTCATCATCTTATGAAATATGCATCTAGTCTTTCAGGAAGAGAACAATTATCTGTTAAGGCATTTGCTGAGTCAATGGAGGTAATACCAAAGACTCTTGCAGAGAATGCGGGTATTGACCCTATTGATATTATAGTAGAATTGAAAGCTGAGCATGAAAAAGGAAATGTTTGGGCAGGAGTGGATGTGTTCTCCGGACGTATGATGAATTCCTTGAAAGAGGGTGTCGTTGAGCCCCTGAAGATAAAAACTCAGGCAATTTCTTCTGCTTCAGAAGTTGCAATACTCATCCTTAGAATTGATGATGTTATTGCAGCGGGTCCACAACCTGGGTCTGGGGATAGTACCCCCGATAATATTGATATGTAACTCTATTAATCTCATTTTTATTTTTTCGTTTACGCAATCTTTTTATTCTGAGGTATTTCCTTGTTATCATGATAATAACAATCAGCGGTGTTCCTTCTTCAGGAAAGAGCACTATCGCTAAGAGATTGTCCGCTTCACTTGGCTGGCCAAGGTATTCTGTTGGAGATATTATGAAAGAGATGGCTGGCTCAAAACATATAAATCAATTCTATAAAGAGCTTGAAGATAATCCTTCGCTTGAGAGGAAGATTGATTTAAGGCAGAAAGAGTGGGGAGAAGCAGATGATGATTTTATTATTGAAGGTAGAACATCTTTTTATTTTATGCCATCAGAAAAAAGTTTTAACGTCTTTTTCAATCTGAATTTTGAAGAGGCTGCAAGAAGAGCTTACAATCGCTCAGAGCATGAAGATAAAGGGAAAAGATATGAAAGTTTGGATGCTGCTTTGCATGATGTTTACGAGCGTATGAAGATTGAGAATGAGAGATACAAGAGCTTGTATGGCTTTGACCATCTTGATATGAAGAACTATGATTATATCGTTGATGCATCTTTATCGCCTGACGAGGTCTATGATGCTTTATATGCACGGGTTTTGAAAGAGATTGAGACAAGAAAGTGAAATTGAGAATTCTGTTGTTTGTTATCTCCAATTAGTTCTTTTGATTATATCCTGAAGAAACTTCGTAACTTAGCGAAAGCCTCATGTGGATTTTTAATATTTCTAATCTTGAAATATTTTCTTCTCATTATCGGCACTTCTTTTTTGTAATTAGAATGCATGAGAATTATGTTACCTCTGTTTATTGCATTTTCTATTTTGTTTTGTTCAATATGCAGGTCTGAGACTTTTTTGTGTTCTATAACTTCTTTTTTTCCTGTTAATTTGTTCTCAGAAAATACTCTTTTATTTGTTACATAATAATACGTGAGTGGTGGAAAAGCCAACGTTCTTGATGACAGAATAACGTTCTCATCTATTCCTAAATCGTCAGGGTAGTATTGCTCTTCTTCTTCGTTCTGCATTATTTCAGGGTTAATCTTTTTCTTTATATCCTTTCTGGATTTATTTTTCTTCAGGGTTTAATGGTTTGGTGCTTCACTGCGGTAATGAGGGTTGTTAGCCATATATCTTCTTCGCAACCTTTAAATATCCTGTCAAATTTCTGCAGACTATGGAAAAGGTCAATGTTGGCGATTTTATAAAGATAGAATTTACTGGTCGTGTTAAACCGGAAGGTTATATTTTTGATACAACATCAAAAGAAGATGCACACAAAAATGGTATTTATAATCCCGAGGTTACATATGGCCCTATAACTTTGTGTGTTGGAAAGTCTATGGTCCTCAAAGGTCTGGACGACGAGTTAAGCGGGAAAGAACTTGGTTTTGATGGCAAGATTGTTATTAATCCTGAGGGTGGTTTTGGAAAGAAAGATCCCAAACTTCTAAAACTTATTCCAACAAGTAAGTTTAAAGCTCATAATATAACGCCAACCCCTGGTTTGCAAGTTGACATTGATGGCATGATCGGTTTTGTCAGGACTGTGACTGGTGGTCGTACTATTGTGGATTTTAATCATCCTTTGTCTGGAAAAGATTTAGAGTATGAAGTTAAGATATTGAACAGGGTTGACGACAAAGTTGAACAAGTAAGTTCAGTTCTTACTATGAAACTCAATATGAAGCCGGACAATTTTGTTGTCGAGATTTCTGATAGAGATTGCAAGATAATGTTGAAAGGTACACCTGAACTATCCGAAGAAATGTCAAAAAATATTTCTGAATTCATTAAAGGCTGCGTGGATGTGGATTCCGTAACTATTTCAGAAAATCATAAGGAAAAAGATAATTCTAAAAAAGAAGAAAATAATTCTTAGATAATAGATGGATTGAAAGTTTTTATCTTCAGCTGATTACTGGAGTAATGCTTTCCAGAAGTTCAGGACACTCTTCTTGCATCACTAAACTCATCTCTTCCTTGGTTACTGAATTTCGATAATCATTTGCTAAAATCTCTAGTTCATCAGCAGATTCAAAACCGTGTTTTTCTGCAATTATGTTGGCTTCTTCTTCAGTTACTAAATCTTCTGATTCTCCAGCCATTTGTTTGCACATTATCTCTACTGTAAAAGCAATAAACCTGTCTTTCTCCGAGGCCATCCTAGGTGCAGCAGATTCTTCAATTTCATTTGCTGATTCTCTATCTAATTGCTCTAGGGTTCCTGTATTGTCTGCTTCTTCAGGCACACATCCCAAAATAGAAATTGTCATAATTGCTAATATGGCGAATATTCCAAAAAAACTTATTTTGTTTCTCATGAAAGAACTTTGTTTTATAGCTTTAAATATTTTTTCTATTCGTTCTCTATTATCTGTTGTTTTTAGGTACTCTTCTCATTTGGTGTAAATAAACTATCTATTGAATCAGATATAAATTTAAATATGAGCTTATGAACACTCCAATGTAGTGAAGGTGCCCTTTGAGTGTGTGGAAAATTCATGATTGATGAGGCTCTTAGCTTAATGATTTTTTAGTCCAGAGGTGGGGTAATGTGGATAGTTTCATAAGGAATACCATTGATCGCGTTGAAGATAACAATCAAGATTACGATAATCAAAATTCTCGTGATTTCTCTCGAAGCGGTTCGGTCTCTTATTCTCAGAATGAAAACAAGCCTGAACAGGCAGCTCCTAGAAGAGCCAATGATGTTGATGCAGAGCTCGAGCAGATGCTTTCGAAGCAAAAAGCCATGATTAAGGTTATTGGATGCGGTGGCGGTGGTAATAATACGATTAACAGGATATCCGAAGTTGGAATTGTGGGTGCGGAGACTGTTGCTATAAATACTGATGCTCAGGATCTCTTGTACACAACAGCTGATAAGAAAATTCTTGTCGGGAAGGATACAACAAAAGGTCTTGGTGCAGGTAGCATTCCTAAAGTGGGTGAAGAAGCTGCGCGTGAACAAGAACAAGAGATAAAGCAAGCAATAACTGGGGCTGACATGGTTTTTGTGACATGCGGTCTTGGTGGTGGAACAGGAACTGGTAGTCTACCTGTTGTATCTGAGATTGCTAAGAAGAGCGGCGCTCTTACTGTTGCTATAGTCACTATACCTTTTGCAATGGAAGGTCACAGGCGTTATGAGAATGCAATAATTGGTTTGGAAAAACTGGAGAATATTGTTGATACTCTTATAGTTATACCTAACGATAAATTGCTCGAGCTTGCTCCTGATCTTCCTCTACAAACTGCTTTCAAAGTTGCAGATGAGATTCTTACAAATTCTGTAAAAGGAATTGCAGAGCTTGTTACTAAAGCAGGACTTGTGAATCTTGATTTTGCAGACATCCGTGCTGTAATGGGTAATGGTGGTGTTGCTCTTATCGGTGTAGGTGAATCAGATACAGATAACAGATCTCAGGAAGCTGTTGAAAAGGCATTGAACAATCCTCTTCTTGATGTCGACGTTTCTGGTGCCAACGGTGCTTTAATTAATGTATCTGGTGGAAATGATATGACACTTGATGAGGCGAGACGTGTTGTTGAGGTTGTATCAGAAAAGCTTGATGAAGATGCTAGAGTTATTTGGGGTGCGCAGATTTCGGAGGATATGGCAAGAACCGTACGGGTTATGCTCATTGTAACTGGTGTGAAGAGCTCGCAGATTTTTGGTCGAGGCGGTCTGACGGAGAAACGAAAGCGCGATACAGAATCTGAGTTAGGCATTGAATTCGTCGATTAATTTTTTATTTTTATTTATCTTCTTTATTTTTGCTTAAAACAGCAAGCTTTTTAAATATCTCTCTATTCTCATGGAGTGTTCTAGATGTTTTTCATGACCTAGTTTTAACTGGAATGAATATAAGAAAGTCTGTGAAAGCTTAGAACGAAAGACAAATTATTTAAATATGGTATACAAAGGTACTTACAATGGGATTCAAGAGCTTTATTAGGGAGTCTATACGTGTTTTGAAGGTTACAAAAAAACCTACAAAAGAAGAGTTTAAGGCTATCGTAAAAGTTTCAGGTCTTGGTATTCTAGCGATAGGGGCAATTGGTTTTGTTGTCCAGATGATAAGTACTTTCTTTTAAAATCATTAGGATGTGTGATAAGGATGACTGATGAAACCCAAGAAAAAGAGGCACAGCCTCAGATTTATGCGCTAAGAACCACTGCTAATAGGGAAGACCAAGTTATGGATTTTCTTACAAGTAATGTTGAGCGAAAAAAGATGGCAATCTATTCCGTGATACGACCTCATGGAATGCGCGGTTACATTTTTTTAGAGGCAGCATCAAAATATGAAGCTGAACAGGCAGCGTATAATGTCCCTTATGCACGTGGAGTGCTTCCTGCTCCTGTGGATTATAGTGAGATAGAGCACATGCTTGAACAGGTCAAAAAAGAAGTTAATGTTCAAAAGAATGACATTGCTGAAATCATCTCAGGTCCATTTAAACGTGAGAAAGTTAAGATTACTCGTAT
>CAZOXV010000097.1:0-5225 GCA_964583935.1 uncultured Methanosarcinales archaeon
GATGCTCGTGCTCTTAAGAAAGAGATGGAGTCTATCAAATTCAAGCTTGAGACAGAGCCTATGTCATTTACTGCTGAGCAGAAGTTGATGAAGCGTGTTAAAGAAATTAAGAAAATATTAGAGAATTCTTCAGATAATTCTGAATTGTCTTCCAATATAAAATCATTATCTAAGGAGATTGATGATTTGAAGAAAGAAGCAGACGAGGTTCATAAAGTTGTCCAAGAAAGCGCTGTAGAAAGTCAAAAGAAGCATGAAGAGATGATCCAGTTCTCAAAGAAGATTGATGATTTGAAAGTCAAAGAAGAGGAAGCTTATAAGACTTTTACAAAATACAAAGATGATTTTGTTGCTCTTAATAATAAATTAAAGGAGAAGTTCAAAGAGCTTGCTCCGCTGACAAAGAAACTTGATTCCCATAAAATAGAAACAAGCGATAAACGCCAAAAAGACAATGAGGTTGTTATTAAAGAAAAACAAATCTCTGTTGAAGAAAAGATCCAGAAGGGCCAAAAACTAACAACAGAAGATCTTCTTGTATTTCAAAAAGGCAATGATTCTAGTGAATAGTTTTTGTATCGCTATACTCTTTGTTAATTAATTTTCAATTTTTCTATTTTATTTTTCTGAAAGAAATTATGTTTCTTTTCATGTCTCCTTTAGAAGATGTTTTTTCTATGTTACCATCTAGTTTGTATTTTTTTGCGATTTCTATTGGTTTCAAAGAATTTGTTAAAATAACCATCTTGCCTTCTTTTGAGAGTATGAACTCTGTTTGATAAAAGAATTTGTTATAGAATTTGTCGATTTTCTTTTCTGTGAATTTTGTATATGAAGGAGGATTTGTTACTATGAAATCAACGGAGTTCTCTTTGAATTTTGTTTCAAGCCAGTCAATGTCCCCTCTGCCCACTGAAATATTGTTTTCTATTCCTCCTATTTTGAAGTTCTTTTTCATGGCATTAACAGATTGAAGATCTACATCGTACGCGCGTATATTGATACTTTTTGGATCAATATTTTTTGTCTTTTCTAATTTGTTAAGATATTGATCCTCTGAACTATCTTCGTCTAAAAATTTCGTGAAAAACTTCGATGAAAATAATTTTTCTTTTTCAAAGAATCTTATTGGAAATTTTGTTGCTGAGTAGGCTGCTTCTGCACATATAGTTCCTGAACCCGCACATGGATCAAGAAACAGCCCTTTACCCTTATACCCAGAGATTGCAACAAGAGAATAACCTAGCGTTCCTTTTATCGAGCTAGGATGTGAAAAAATTTTATACCCTCTTTTATCTAATTCCATATCAGTAATATTGATTCCGAGAACATATGATCTATCAAGTATGTCTAAGTAGAGCGGATAATCTGGCGATTCCATTGACACAATGGGTTTGTCCAGTTGTTTGTATATTAGAGAACCAATCTCTCTTTCTAATGAATGCTTGCTACAGCGGACAGCAAAACTTCCATCAATAAAAGAAAAATCGGATTTCTCGATTTTGCTCATTATCTCTTTCTCTGAGTTCCCTTCTGATTTTCTTTCATCTGATTTCATCAAGAGATTTAAAACAATTCTTGGTGATTGGGCCAAGTAAACATACTTTGCTATTTTTTCTATGGTTGCATCGAAAAAAATGTAGGATTCTCCCAACTCGGGACTTACCGATATCAAGTCTTTGGCTTCTTTTGCAGCAATTTCCTCAAAATCTTTTATGCACTTGACAGCAAATTTCATTTTCTTGTTTTTCATCTCCTTCTGTGTTTTCGTTTCCTTATTCATGTTGATTCAGCAACTGTTTTTGTATTTTTTATCTTGCTTTGCTCTCTGTGTCTTCTGGTTTTTTGTAGTAAATGTAGGAAATAAGTGCAATGAAAGTCAAAGTAACTATGAATGTAGACGGTTCTATTCTTCTTAACGCAAGAAGTGTCAGATTAACTATTGCAACTACTATAAGAAGAACCGCTGTGGCTTTCTTAATATTTTCTCTAGATTTTGTTCCTTTGTTGTCAGTTAATTTGTCCATTCTAATAACAATAACGCTAATAATAATATTATATTAAAAAAAGTATGTATTGTAGGGCTGTGTTCTGTCTATGAAGCTTATAACTGCGATTTTAACCTAAAGCTTTTTAAATAGATTCAGATTCCGAAAAATATAACTATTAATGATTGTATTTTATACTTATGAATACCAAAAAGAAGCGTGTTATTATTGACACAAATTTTTTGCTCCTCCCAGGGCAATATCACTTTGATATCTTCTCTGAGATTGAGAAGGTAATGAACAATCAATATTCATTATATATTATCGATAAGACGATTGATGAGCTGAACGGTATCCTTACTGTTGCCAAGCTCAAAGATCGGACCGCTGCCAAGATAGCACTTGAGCTTATTTCGTTGAAAGGTGTGAAGCAGATATCCTCTAAGAACATGGAGGGCAGAATTGTTGACGATTTGCTTGTCGAGATTGCAGATAGCGATACCTTTATATGTACAAATGATAAGGAACTCAAGAAAAGGCTTCTTCAAAGCGGAGTTACAATAATAGAACTAATGAAAAAAAGTTATCTAAGAATAAACAGAAAAAAGAAGGCGAGATAAAAATGTTTTATAAGGTTGAAATTAAGGACCACATCAGGATACCACCTGACTCATTTGGTGCACCAGTGGAAGATGCAATGGTTGCCAAGATTAAGGAGAAATATGAAGGATTCATATCACGTGATCTTGGTATCGTAATAGATGTTTTGGATGTTAAAGAGATTGGCGACGGTGTCATTATACCTAATGACGGTGCTCAATATTATAAAGTCTCATTTGAATTGATAACATACGAGCCAGAGATGCAAGAAGTTGTCCTCGGCACTGTACGTGATATTGCTGATTTCGGTGTTTTCATGACTATAGGTCCAATAGAAGGTATGATTCATGTCTCGCAGACGATGGATGATTTTGTATCTTTCACCAAAGATAAAGTTTTGCAAGGTAAAGAATCCAAAAGAAGTTTGAAAGTTGGTGATATCTGCAGAGCAAGACTTATCGCAATAAGTTACAAAGATATTGCAAATCCTAAACTTGGTTTCACAATGAGACAGGCAGGTCTAGGAAAACTTGAATGGATTGAAGAAGATTTAACCAAGAATAAAAAGAAAACTAAAGCGTGATTATAATGGCAAAGAGACAAGTTTGTAAAAAGAACAAGATGTTTACGGATGATAAAAATTTTCCGCGAAACATGAAGGATGAACCTACTACCACTACTTGGCAAGGAAGAGTTCACATTTTCGATACAAAAAAATCTCTTATAGCGGACAAGATTTCCGTTGATATTAAGGGAGAATACGCAATTAAAGTGAGATAAGGGGGTATAGAAATGAATATTGAAATTCTTAAGGAACAAGAAGCTCCACTATTGTCAAGAAAAAGGGTTACTTTTGGATTAGTTTCTGATAAAGAGACTCCTTCCAGAAAGAATTTACTCAAGGCCGTAGCTGAGAAAACCAAGGCTAAGCCAGAGTTGATTATCATAAAACATGTTTATAATAAATATGGTTCAAAGGATGTTAAAGTTATCGCCCACATATACAAAAATAAAGAGGATATGAAAAATATTGAGGGTGAATACCTCTTAAAGAAAAATAGTCTTGAGGAACCAAAGAAAGAGGAAGAAGCTCAATAAGATTACTTAAGGTGTTACTATTATGGCTAAAAGACAAACCAAAAACAAAAGGCCTTCGAAAAGATGGGAAGCTTACGAAGTTCAAGGTGACAAGCTCATCAGAAAGAAGCAGCTTAGCCCTAAAGCTGAAGGATGCTTTATGGCAGACCACAAGGATAGGTTAACATGTGGAAAAACAGGTTATACAGAGTTCAAACCCAAGAACTGATCTGTTTTTAAAATAGTTCTTTAATCTCTGTACGTGTTATTCTTTTGCTGGTTCTCTTTTATTTCTCATAATTCTTTTTACGTTCATCCTTCGTATAGATTATCCAATAACCGCTAAATTTATAAAAAAAACCTCAACAATATGTTCCGGGTTGCAGGGGATGGCTTAACTATCGGTAAAACTGAGGAAAGTCCACCCACCATAATGCCACTTATCGCAAGGTAAGATCCTTAATCGGATGGCAACCAAATAAGAAACGACACGCCCTGTGAGTAGGATGATGTGTGCGAATTTTTCCGCGAGGAAAAAGAGTTAATCCACAGACGTTCTCTCAGGAAACGCTGGAACGGTGAGCCCTGGCTGGTGCAAGCTAAATGCGCTAAGTTGAATGTTAAGACAGTTTGTCCATTAAAGTGGAAACTGACAGAAGGTGGCTTATAATTCTCCTGCAAGTATCCCATCCAAAATTTTGTATATCTCGTAATTAAACTATATGTTGATAATATGGCTAAAGACAAAAATATACAGATGCCAACCTCAGGAGGGGGGCTTGTACGTTATTCTGATGGGAGTAGGTCTAAGCTCCAATTTAAGCCGGAGCACGTGATAATTCTTGTTGTTGTTGTTATTATCATTCAGATAATCATCCATTCTCAGGCAGCAATCTGGTTTGGATCTTAGTCGGTGTTGAAAATGTTTCCAGGAATGAACATGAATCCTCGTCAGATGAAGATGGCGATGCAAAAAATGGGTATCAAGCAAGAAGAGCTTGAAGCTGTTAAAGTTACGGTTGAGCTTAAGGATAAGCGTCTCGTTTTCGATTCTCCACAGGTTTCTAAAGTAAATATGATGGGTAATGATACATATCAGATTGTAGGAGAGCCTGTTGAAGAAGAGCTAGACTCATCCCCTGAGATTGATGAGGAAGATGTAAAGACTGTTATGGAGCAGACCGGTGTCTCAGAAGAAAAAGCATTAAAATCTATACAAGATAATGATGGAGATTTAGCAAAGGCCATAATGGATTTGCAGGAATAATCTTTAATTTTACTTCAGTCCGTATTCTATTATTGTAGTTATGTGGTTTTTTTGTTCTGGATTTATTGTTTTTTTCTCTGTGATTTTGAATATTTGCTTACATTACACTAATATTTAAAATATAAATGATATTATTCCTAAAATATGGAGGCCTACCAGCGGATTAGACAAGAAGCAAAAAAAAAGATATCGCTTGCAGACCACATGCTTTCTGTCACATACCCTCTTCTTGGAGATTCGAAACTGTTGCTTGCTATTATAGAAAATACTTTCCTTGCACTTACGCATACAAT
>CAZOXV010000098.1:0-5118 GCA_964583935.1 uncultured Methanosarcinales archaeon
AAGCTTATGATTATACCTATGCTTATGTTGATTATTTCTCTAGCTATCATTGGATTTCAAGTTTCTACTACCGGTTCTGTTATGGAATTTGGTGTTTCTATAACTGGGGGAACATCTATAACTGTCCCTGGCGTTGGCGATTTTGTTCCAGTTGAGATAGAGCAACAGCTCTTAGAAATATTGGGCCCCACTGCTGATGTCGATGTTAGGAAACTTATTTCGGAAGAATCTATAGATGTATCTGTGGAGGCATCGGGCGCTGATGCACAAGAGATGCTTGATGCTATGTATTCTATTTTTGGTGAGTTTAGTGATTATTCTTTGGAAGAAACAGGCTCTACTCTCGGTGAAGCATTTTTCAGGCAAAGTCTTTTCGCACTTCTATTTGCGTTTATCCTAATGGGTGTTGTTGTGTTCTTGTCTTTCAAAACTTTTGTTCCATCAATGGCAGTTATTCTTTCTGCTATATTTGATATTGTTGTGACAATGGCAGTAGTCAACGTCTTGGGAATAAGAGTTTCTGCTGCAGGACTTGCAGGATTCCTTATGCTTATAGGTTACTCAGTTGATACTGATATTTTAATGGCTTCAAAGATTTTACGTGGAAAGAAAGGATCAGTGATAAAAAATATTTATGATGCAATGGGAACTGGATTGATGATGGCTCTCACTACTATTGTTGTGCTTATTGTTGGAATCTTGGTTTCAAATTCCAGCGTACTCACACAGATTATGACGATTGTACTGATTGGTTTGTCTCTTGATTTGATAAGTACATGGATACAAAATGCAGGTATGATGAGAATTTATATGGAGAGGAAGGATTAAGATGGGAAAGCTAAAATCTATTTTCACTAATGTGAGAGTAATAATTCTTTTTGTAGCTCTTTTACTATCTATATTTGCTATTTATCCTTCTTTTGATTCTGAAGAGAGACTTGCTATAAGAAATGTATTCCCAGACAGTGCTGCGTCAAACGCTGGCATGGAGTCTCCAGAGCCGGGTTCACTTCCTATGTCTCGTGATGTTTTAATCTCTGTTAATGATGTACAGATATATACTCTCCAAGATTACTATGATGTTGTTAATGATGTCGAGCCAAACGAGACAGTCCTTGTAGAAACAAGGGACGCTAGATTCCCCTATAGATTAGTCGCACAGCCAATTCTCAATAAAACTGTAGTTGGGTATGAGACTGTAGAAGTTAATCGTACTAATGAGACCACAAATGAAACATTTGTTGAGGAAGTAGAAGAGCCTATTATAGATGGTTCTGTTGTTGGTACTGAAGACCTGGGACTTGTGCTGTACTCTGCACCTAAATCTAATATTAGATTTGGCCTTGATATAGAAGGCGGTATACGTGTTATGCTTGAGCCTGATGAACCAGTAAATGAAGAGGATCTCGAGTTAATACTTGAGAGCCTGAGTCAAAGACTTAATGTTTATGGTTTGAGTGATATAATGATACGTGCTGCCTCTGATCTTGAGGGTAACCAGTTCATAATCGTTGAGGTTCCTGGTGCAAATGAGGAAGAAGTAAGAGACCTTATTGGAGAGCAAGGAAAGTTTGAGGCCCGTGTTGGAGATGATGTTGCATTTAGGGGTGGAGACGACATACGATATGTTTGTAGAACTGCTGAGTGTTCTGGTCTTGATCCTAACAGCCCATGTAGTCGCTCTGATGATGGAAGTTGGTTTTGTTCTTTCAGATTTGCTATAACATTATCCAATGAGGCTGCGCAACGTCAAGCTAGTTTAACTTCTAAACTGGATGTTGTCTATGAGAACGATAGAGAATACCTGTCTGAAGATCTTGACTTATACCTTGATGATGAACTTGTCGATAGTCTTCGTATCGGTGCTGAACTTCGTGGTCAGCCGTCAACCGACATAGCTATCTCTGGTTCAGGCTCGGGTCCTACTCAAGAAGCTGCAGTTGATAATACAATGGAGAACATGAAGATGCTTCAAACTTTGCTTATAACTGGTTCTTTGCCTGTAAGCTTAACTACTGTGAAAATTGATGCAGTATCTCCTTTGCTGGGTGCAGAGTTTATTGAGAATGCAATACTCGTTGGTTTGCTTGCAATGCTGACTGTTGCAGTATTGGTTTTCTTGCGGTATAGGAATCTTAAGATTGCGCTACCAATGGTAATAACTATGTTCATGGAGGTTGTTATTATCTTGGGCTTTGCTGCACTGCTAAGATGGAATCTTGATTTGGCTGCTATTGCTGGTATCATAATTGTGGCAGGAACTGGTGTTGATCATCTTATTGTTCTTACAGACTCAGTGATGAAGGGTGAGAAATCTGATATGTCTTGGAAGGAAAAGATAAAGAGTGCTTTCTCAGTTATCATGATTGCGTACTTTACGACAACAGCAGCAATGATGTTTTTGTTTGTAGCAGGTGCGGGTATCTTGAGAGGTTTCGCCTTAACAACAATTCTGGGTGTGTCTGTAGGTGTTTTTGTAGCAAGGCCTGCTTTTGCAACCGTGATAAAAATTCTATTAAGAGAATGATTGTGTAGTTTCTCTTTACTATTTTATTGTTAGTTTATTAGAAGAGGTCCGGGCATCCCGTTCTGCGTTCGGTTTTCCTTCTGTTTTTTCTTTTGTAATTCCCGTATGGCAGAATATTTCTTATTCCTCCTGTAGGATCATTATCACAGTCTATGTATCTTGGTATAACGTGGATATGGAAATGGTCTATTGTCTGTCCGGCCCATCTTCCTTCGTTGAATCCTATATTATAGCCTTCTGGCTTTATCCCCATCCCAATTTTTGAAAGCATCCTGTGCAAATAATCGTAATCTGCAATTTCACCATTTGGGTTAGTTCTAGAATGAAGATAAAGGTCTTTAAGATTTGTGGCTTCAATTTTATCCACTGTGCCTTTCAACATACTATCTAAAGTATCCCATGAATCGTGAGGAAGATCAAAGAATGATTTTATGTGTTCTTTTGGTATTACAAGTGCGTGTCCTGGAGAAACAGGGTAATAATCCCAGCGTGCATAAAAGAACTTATCTTCATAGAATTTTTTACTATCGTCGCAAAAAATGCAATCCATCCATACAGAAAAGTAAATAAAGGTTAAAAGTTTTGTGGATATGTATGAAGATAACGCCGTGGGAAGTAACAGGAGTAATAGACTATGATAAGCTTATCAAAGAATTTGGTACTAAACCACTAACCAATGAACTTGTTCGAAGGATAGAAGAAAAAGCAGGTAAAGAGAGTCATTTTCTTCGGCGTAATATATTCTTTTCGCATCGTGAATTAAAGATTCTTCTGGATGAGTATGACCAAGGTAAAGAGATTGCACTATATACCGGAAGGGGACCTTCAGGAAATACCCACGTGGGGCATATCATTCCTTGGATGTTTACAAAGTACTTACAGGATGCACTTGATTGTGATCTATATTTTCAGATAACAGATGATGAGAAGTTCTTGTGTAAACGTGATCTTTCTCTTAAGCAAACAACGTCAATGGCATACGAGAATGCGCTCGACCTTATTGCTTTAGGCTTTAATCCGAAAAAGACACATATTATAATCGATACTCAATGTTTCAATACTCTCTATCCTATTGCACTGGAAGTTGCAAAAAGAGTCACTGCTTCGACAGCAAAATCTGTTTTTGGATTCAAGGATGAGACAAACATAGGGATGTATCTCTGGCCTGCAATCCAGGCTGCGCCATGTTTTTTACCTTCAGTTCTTAAGAAAAAGAATGTACGAACACTGATTCCTGCAGCAATCGACCAGGACCCTTATTGGCGGATAGTTCGTGATGTTGCGCCTAAGTTGGGTTATCTAAAAACTGCAGCAATACATTGTCGTTTCTTGCCACCGCTTACTGGACCAGAAGGAAAGATGTCAACTTCTGTTGGAACTGAGAGCACTATATTTACAACAGATGATGCAAAGACAATCAAGAAGAAAATCAACAAGTACGCATTTTCAGGTGGACAAGCCACGGTTGAAGAACACCGCAAGCTAGGTGGTAACCCTGATATTGATGCAAGTTACCAGTGGTTAACATTTTTTGAGCCGGATGATGCAAAACTTGCGGACATATATAAAAAGTACAAGAAAGGCGAGCTTCTTAGCGGTGAGCTTAAACAGATTCTTATTGAGACGCTTACAACCTTTTTGACCGAACACCAAAGAAAGCGTGAAGAGGCTAAGAAGGTTTTAGATGATTTCATTTTCAGGGCTTGATTTTTTTACATGGTTATTATTACATGTTAATCACATTATTTTATTAAGATAACTTTATTCTTTGTTTGTATGAAAACAACAACTCTCATTTTTGGGTTTGATGATGTTGTGAGTCCAGACAATCTCGAGACTGTCTTTTCATCAATAAAATCCCTTCCGTTTTCTTTTTATAATAAGATGATTGCCTCTGCTGAATTTTATGATTGTCTTTTGGGCAAAATCTCTTTTTCAGATTTTAAGAAGCAACTTGCAGCAAATTCTTCGATTGATATTGATATAGTTGAAGCTGTTTTTAATGAAGTAATGCAGAGACGTGATCTCAACAAAGAAGTAATGAATGTTGCGGGCTTTGCAAAGAATTCAGGCATCGAATTAATTCTTATTGCTGATTCCATGAAGATGATGTTCGACTATTGGATAAGATTTTTCTCTCTACGTTCAACATTTCAATATCTGTATTGCTCTGCTTATATTGGATTACTAAAATCCGAGCCCGAAACCTGGGAGAAACTTCTTGAAGTTATCGGAAGAAAAGCAGAAGAATGTATTCTCATAGACTCGGATAGACGTAGTATATATGCTGCAGAGAAGGTTGGTTACAAAACTGTTTTTTTCACAAGTGCAGATATATTGCTGAAGCACCTTGAGAAATCAAAAGTTCTATTGATGTAATATGTTTTCTCTTTCGTTATGATCTTTTTACTGCTTCTTCAAGCGCGTCTATAATAAGAACCATTGCTTCCGTATCGAGAGAGCAATATTTTTTGAGTTGATTTCTTATTTTCTCTTTTTCAGACTTTAGACTGTCTTCTATATGGCTATAGAAAAATTGGACACTTGCGTCCGCTCCATTGTTTAGCTCAAGCCCCTTATATGATTTCGAG
>CAZOXV010000099.1:0-5060 GCA_964583935.1 uncultured Methanosarcinales archaeon
ATATGAACCAAGAGAGGATACTTTCCTTCTAAAAGAATGTGTGGAGAAATTCGCTGCTGGCAAAGTACTCGAAATTGGTACCGGTTCAGGTTTACTTGCTCTTACTGCGGCTGATATGGTCTCTGTTGATAGCGTGGTAGCTGTCGATATCAATCCAAAATCTATAAGACATGTTAAGTCAATAATCAAAAAAGAGAAACCTCGTAATGAGTTGAAGGTTTTTATTTCTGATTTATTTCAAAAAGTTGATGGAAAATTTGATACAGTAATATTTAATCCACCCTACTTGCCTAATGATAAAAGAGTGAAAGATGTTGCATTGGATGGTGGGAAAAATGGATACGAGTTGATTACAAGATTTCTCTGTGACGTGAATAATTATCTTACTACGCCCGGGGTTCTTTTGCTGCTTTTCAGCTCTTTTACTAAAAAAGAAAAGGTTGATACTGCTATTGATGAGAATTGTCTTTCTTCATCTCTTATTGCACATAGAAAGATGGACTTTGAAACTCTTTATGTTTATAGAGTGGAGAAAAGCGCTCTGCTCAGAGAATTAGAAGTTGCTAAAGTATCGAGCGTAAGAAAGTTTGCACGAGGAAAACGCGGAATTATTTTCAAAGGTATCTATGAGGGATCAAAGGTTGCTATAAAAGCTAAGAATCCAAACAGTGAGTCCCATAATGCAATAGAGAGGGAGTACAGGATTATTGATTTTCTCAGAAATGAGGGATTTGAAAATATCCCTAAAATTCTGTTCACTGGTAAAGAGTTTTTTGTCTATGAGTTTATAGAGGGCTTATTAATTGAAGAGTTTCTGAAGAAAAGCAAAAAGAAAGAGATTATTGAGATGCTAAAAGACATAATGAAATCTATGCGGATGCTTGATGTTATAGGGGTTAATAAAGAGGAGATGCATCATCCCCACAAACACATTCTTATAAGTGGTAAAAGTTTCAAGTTGATTGATTTTGAGCGCTGTAAAGAAACTGACAAACCACATAATGTTACACAATTTTGTCAATTTATTCTCTCAGAGAATTTTAATAGATCTGTGTCCAAGAAAAAGTTGTCTTTTGATAGAACCGTGATTATGAAACTTGCAACAGCCTACAAAAGAACTTATTCTGAGAAATCATTTCAAAAGATTCTTGATTGTATCATTTAGGTTTTTTATATTTATAATCTTACCACGAGTTATTCTGCATACATCCAGAGTCTCATTGCTTTTTTCATTTCGCCAAGAACGTATTTTTTTATCTCAGAGTTCATGTCGCCAATCAATCCTTTCTGTGTTTTCTGCTCTAGTATGCTTGCTTGAGACATGGCAGAAATATAATCTTTTGGATCGTTTCCCTTTAACTCCCTATAGAATATTATTAACTTCTTTCTGTTATCATCCTCTAATTTTCCTGCTAGATATCCTTTTGTAGCATCTGCTTTTGTAAAGTCAGAGATTATCAAATCTGCTTCTAGTGGAGATTGTATTTCTGTACCCCATTTACCTATAATTTTTTCTTCAATTTTTTCGTAGAGGGAACTATCTCTCTTAGAAGGGCTTTTTGTCCTGTCAAAATGGATTTTCATAGGTTTAGTATATCCCAATTCTATAAATATTTATTCCTACTTTACTTGTGTTTTAAAGAGAAAGTATCTTGAGCTACAAAACACAGTAAAATATAAAATAAAAAAAGTAAAAAATAAATTTCTTACGTTTTGGATTCAGCATTCTCCTATTGTATAGTACTCAATACCTGTTGCACAGGCTGAACATGGATTGCCATGAGTCTGAGTATCTGAACCACAGACAGGATTATATTCCATTGTACATATTTCTGCAGACTTTTCTTCTTCTGTACAGAAAACTTTTTCTGCTTGTTCTCCTATTGTTTGAGTTACATTCTTCTCTTCGCTGCATTCTCCTTCATATGCAACTTCAACATTATTCTGATTTTCTGCAACACATGTGTTACTGTATGTTTTTCCATCAATTCCGCATACAGGAGAATATTCTCTTGTGCAAATTACTTCATCTGTTTCTTCTACGAATGTCTCTCCATCAGGTGTTTGACACTGTCTTGGATATGTTTCCATGACAGAATATATATTTGCACATTCTTCAAAACTTGTTACAGTTGTATTATTACTACCTTCTTTTGTTAGTCCGTTTTGTATTGTCGTTGCAATAAGTGATGCTGATGTAATTCCAATTATGAGTACAGCAATTATTGCGAATGTAATTTTTTTGTTTAGTGTCTTGCTCATAGGGAGCACCTCCTTTTCTTGTTGTTTGTTTATCTTGTATTTTTATTTAAATAGGGTGAGATTTTGTTAGGTAAAAACCATGGCTAGAAACGAATTTACACTGTATTTTTTCTAAAATTATATAAACTGAATTACACTTATTATCTAGGGGATGGTGGTAAATCAGCAAAAGATAACCAAAAATGTATACAAAGTTACTGCTAAGTTCAAATATTTGATACTTGTCTTGCTGTTTCTGATAGTCTTCTTAACGCGATTGTACTTTTCTTTTCAAACTCCAGAATTTAGCGACGATTCTGCGTATTTTACATTATATCAAGTTCGTTCTATAACTGAGACTGGTTTTCCTGATATGACTGGGCGTCTCTCTGCTGGTACAAGTTTTTTCCCACCAGTATTTTATTATTTACTAGCATTTTTTAACCTCTTTATACCAATAGGGTTAGTTGGCAAGATTATACCCAACTTATTAGCTTCACTCATTGTCTTCATAGTATATGCACTTTCAGTGAAGTTCACCAAACATCATACTGCTTCATTGCTAGCTGCATCACTTTCAGGATTTATCCCTGTATTTTTTCTGAGAACATTCAATTCTGTTTCTATCTATTCTCTTGTTGTTCCACTTGTACTTTTTTCGTTCTACTCTTTTCTTATGATCAGTTCTAATGACAAGTTCATTCCTTTGTACATATTCTCTATAATTGCCCTCAGTTTTACTCATCCGTCTGTTTTCTTTGTCGTACTAGGTCAGATAATCTATTTTGCACTTGTCAAAGTTGAGGGCTTGCAATATAAGAATGTAGAGATAGAGGTTATACTTGTGTCATTATTCTTGGTTATCTGGTCACAGTTTCTTATTTTCAAGAATGCATTTCTTATATATGGACCTAGTATAATTTGGCAGAATGTACCGTCGCAGATTGTTTCGCAGATGTTTAGTAGTATCACTATACTGGATGCAATTTTTTTGATGGGTATGATACCTACTGTTGCTGGTGCGTTTGTCTTTTTTCAATATGTGAAGGACAAAAAATCAAAATTCATCTTTTTCTTTTTGAGCTATTCAATTCCAATATTCATAATGCTCTGGTTGCAACTTATCATGCCTGTTGTCGGGCTTATACTTTTGTCTTCTGCTCTTGTAGTTGTCTTAGGGCGTTACTATCAAACTTTCATTGAATATCTAGAGAAGACGAAGTTCTCAAGCTTTAAGGTACCAATCATCTTTTTTGTTGTCGTTATGATATATCTTACATCTATATCTCCTACTTTTTCTTCTATAGGTGCTGAGGTTGAAAATGCGCCCCCACCTGACAAGGTTTTGGTTCTTGAGTGGGTTAAGGAAAATACCGAAGAAGACTCGATAATCTTATCTTCGTATGATGATGGATTTCTCATAAAATATTATTCGAGACGGAATACTGTGATGGACTCTAATTTTCTAATAATAGAAGATGTGGATGTTGTTTTGGACGATATTGAAACTTTTTATAAGACTATATATTTGATTGATGCTTTGAAGATTATAGAGAAATATAATGTAGACTATGTTTTTGTGAGCGATAAAGTAATAGAGAGATATGGGCAGCCTGCTGTGTTGGACAATGAGGAGTGTTTTTGGCATATTTTCTCCGGCAAAGATAACACGAACAATCTCTATGAGGTGACATGTTCTTTGGTCTCTGTGGGTGATGGTAATGTCTAATGACTTTGATGAGATTTTGAAGATACAGAGACTTTTGAATGACTCTATGCGTCAGGAACTGCAAGATGATAGAACCTCTGAATTGATGGCGTTAGTGAACTCTGTTGTACCTTCCAATAAGAAAGTACAGATAGAAGTAATATTTTATGCGGCACTTGAGAAAGGTTTTTCCGAGGGTGAAATTAGAAACGTAATAAATCAATATATTAAAGATGGTATTTTTTTTCAACCTGAAGTGGGATATATTCAGCGAAAATGAGAGGACTAATATTTCAGGCTAAATTTTGGTGTTGTTGATGACGAAGAATAAAGAAATAGAAAAGAAGATTCCTTTCAAATCTAAAAAATTGTACTCTTTGTTGTTAGATCGAAAAATAACTATAACTTTACTCTTATCTTTTTTTGTATTAGCTATCTTCTTTTCTTTTTCATATGACTCTTCCTTGGGTATTTTTCCAGGTATTGAATCTAGTTATAACTTACGTGTGGCTGAGCACATAGATAATCTTGATGAAACGGTTGATGCTGTTTTTGGAATGCGCGATAGAGAATCTTTCAATCGTTCTAGCTTACATGTTAACTTGTTTAATTTTGTCTTATCTTATTTACTGGGTCTTCCTGTGTTATTGTTCAAATTGATACCTGTTTTAGCATCTCTGCTCGTACTTATTTTGTTCTATTCTTTTCTTGTCTAGAACGGTTTTGATGCCTTATCTGCTAATATTGCGCTAGCTTTAGTAATTTTCTCTCCCTTCTTTATTTATTATTCTCTTACTCTCTCAGCATTGCCCTTCTTTTTGACTATTGTTTTTGGTTCACTCATATTTTTTGGTAAGAGGAAAACTGATGTTTTTTCCATTATACTTTCTACTGCAACAGTATTTTTTGGGATTCGATTTGTGTTAGTTCATCTTGCTATTCTGTTTGCTTACTCTTTATATCGTAAGAAACTGAAATTGTTTTATTATTCTCTTTCTTTTGTTATTCTTACTGGTCTACTTGTCGAATATCTTGGACTTAGTCTATCTTTCTTTGATATCTCGGGTTATGCTCCTAATTTTTTGTTTCGTGAGATTATCTCTGAGTTTGG
>CAZOXV010000100.1:0-4995 GCA_964583935.1 uncultured Methanosarcinales archaeon
GTTCATAACCCTTCATTCGTTTGTATCTTGCGACAAAGTCTTGCTGAGAATATGATTTTGCGTGTCCTATGTGCATTTTTCCAGACACAGTTGGAGGTGGTGTATCAATTGAGAATACTTCTTTCTTTGTTTTAGGGTCAAACTTGTATATCTTTTCCTCTTCCCAATATTTTCGCCACTTTTCTTCTGAAGAATCTTGATCGTATTTTTTAGGAAATTCCATTTTTTAAGTAAATAATATACAGTTTATAAATATTTTCGAAGATTATTCAACCAAAAGCTTATATAGCATCTTTTTTTCTTCTTTTTTGGTGATGTTTTTTGGCTAAATTAAGTGTTACAGAAGAGTGTATTGGTTGTTCTGCCTGCGTTGGGAATTCTCCCGAGTTATTTGAGATGAGCGGAGATAAAGCGGTTCCTAAGAAGACAGATTTAACTCCTGAAGAAGAGACTGCTGCAAAGCAGACAGCAGGTATATGTCCTGTTGATGCAATCAAAGTAGAATGATTAATGTCTTCCTGATTTTTTATAATATTTTTTTTCTTTACTACTTAAATTTCATAGACTTGAGTTCTATTCCTTCAATCTGTTTAAGATCTTCTGAAATAGTCTTGAAGGAAGATGGCTTAATCTCGAGCAATATCAAACCTGTTGGTGATTCATCATCAGAGTGATGGATTCCAAGCCGTGTCTTTATATTGTGTCCGTGTTTTGTGAGTACCTTCTGAATGGACCCAACGTGCTTTTTTCTATTTGTCACATGAATTCCTAGAATTGTGTATTTTGCCATAATCAATATTTTGCAAACGAAGTTTATTAATTTTACCTTTAGATAGGCGTATCCAGAATAAGTTATTTGTATACTGCCTTGGTGTGATTTCAAAAAATGGGTGTGCTGTTAGAAATTATTTCATGTTGCACATTCTTTTGATGCGTTCAAAATCATCATCAACCTGTTTCTGTGCTTCTTCAAGCATATGCTTATTTTCAGGTTTGAAAAGATGCATAAATCTTTTTTGTGTTTTTAGAAATTCAGTAATTGGCTTTTTCTCTGGTGGTTCATAGTTAAGTTTCCATTCTCCATTCTCTATCTCATACAAAGGCCAGAAGTTTGTTTCAACAGCGAGTTTTGAAATGTTGATTGTTTGGTCAGCTCCCTCGTTCCATCCAGGTACGCAAGGGCATAGTACATTAACAAATGCAGGCCCTGGTGTTTCTATTGCTTTCTTTGCTTTAGTAATCATATCGTTCCAGTTCCAAATTGTTGTTTGTGCAACATAGGGTGTGTGGTGTGCAGCCATTATACTAACTATGTCTTTTCTTCCTTGGGTTTTTCCCTGCTCCACTTTTCCAGCAGGGGTTGTTTTTGTATCTGCACCAAACGGAGTAGCTCCGCTTCTTTGGATTCCTGTATTCATATATCCTTCATTATCAAGGCAGAAATATGCAAAATCATGTCCTCTCTCAGCAGCGCCAGATAAACTTTGGAGACCTATGTCGTATGTTCCACCGTCTCCACCAAATGCAATAAACTTAATATCTCTTTCTCCACCAGGAAGTCTGTCCCTTTTTCTGAGAGCCTTATATGCGGTTTCCGCACCAGATATTGCAGCTGCTGCATTTTCAAAAGCAACATGTATCCATGGAACTTTCCATGAGCTAAAAGGATATATTGTTGTGCTTACTTCTAGGCAGCCTGTTGCATTAGAAACAACGACAGGATAATCTGTACTTCTCATGATGTTCTTAGCCGCTATTGCAAGCCCACATCCAGGGCACATTCTGTGACCCGAGGCAATTCTTTGCGGCTTCTGCACATGTTCTTTTAGATTCACCATTTTGTTTCCTTAATTTATCATTTCAGTTGTTATCATCATATTACTCTCTAACACCTATATATCTGACTTTTTCATCGTGTTCACTATCTTTCTCATCGAGCTCTTTTAGTTCTTCAAATATTTTCATCAGCGTTTCATCGTCGCAGTCTCGTCCTCCAAGACCATATATGTAATTCACGATTTTAGGTTTATCTTCAACTTCATACATTGCAGATCTCACTTCGTTGAATAGAGCTGCACCCATTGCTCCAAAGCTTTCAGATCTATCCATTACAGCGATTGCTTTTTTATCTTTCAATTCTTTTATCACATCACTTATTGGGAAAGGTCTGAACATGTTTAGTTTGAACATACCCACTTTTTCTCCTTTTTCTCTAAGATTATCTATTATCTCTTTTGCAGTATCTGCAGTACTGGACATGACAAAGATTACATAGTCTGCATCGTCAAGCATGTAGTTTTCGTAGAAGTTGTACTTTCTTCCTGTAAGTTCTTCGTACTCTTTGAAGATTTCTTTAGCAACCTTCCGGACATGCATCATTGCTTCTGACTGTTGTCTTTTATGTTCAAAATAATAATCAAACAAATCTAAAGGCCCATATGAAATTGGTTTGTCTGTGTCTAGAAGTGGATAATAGGGTTCATGCTCTTTCACAAACATCTTTACAGATGTGTTATCGAGAACTTCTACGTTCTCTACACCATGAGACGTTATGAAACCATCCTGGCATACCATCACAGGAAGTCTTACATCGGGGTGTTCTGCGATTCTCATAGCCATTATCGTATTATCGTATGCTTCTTGTGCAGTTGCCGAATAAATCTGTATCCAACCTGAGTCTCTCTCCGCCATTGTGTCTGAATGATCACAATGAATATTTATTGGGCCTGATAATGCTCTGTTCACAATATTCATGACAATAGGCAATCTTGATGATGATGCAATGTAAACAATTTCGTGCATAAGCGCTAAACCATTTGCAGACGTTGCAGTCATAACTCTTGCACCTGCTGCAGAGGCACCAACCGATGCCGACATTGCACTATGTTCTGATTCTACAAGAATCATTTCTGTCTGAACATCTCCATCCGCAACAAACTTAGTAAAGGCATGCATTACAGGAGTTTGAGGAGTTATAGGATAAGCAGGAACAACGTCTGGATTAATTTGTTTCATCGCCTCAGCAGATGCGTCAGCACCTGTTAATCCCTTCATGGTTTTTTGTACGTGATTCATTTCTTATCCTCTTCATCTGTCTCTTGTTTTTCAGCTTCAAATTTCTTAGGATTTAATTTGAATTCTTCGAATTTAGTTTCATCTTCCATCTTTATTGCACTAACAGGGCAAACTTGGAAGCAAATGCCGCATCCTTTACAGTATTCATAATCAACTTTGTCTATTTTTCCTTCTTTTACTAGTATACAATCATCAGGACAGTAGACTGTGCACAACATACAGTTAGTACATTTCTCTTTAAGATGGATAGGAAACTTCGCTCGCCAATCTCCTGTTTTGAATTTAGCAGAACTGCCCGCTTCCGTCAATCCGCCGATCTTGATATCTTTCCATCCTGGCTTGTCCATAATAATCACTCAACTTACTTAACTTCATTGTATGCTCTTTCGAGAGCACTAATATTCTTATTGAAAATATCTTCCCCAAGTTTGGTCTTCATTTTTATTTCTAGCTCTTTCTTAACATCTTCTATATCTACGATACCTGTTAGTTTCACAATCGCTCCGATAAGAGGTGTGTTAGGAACATTTTTTCTGTATTCTTCAACCGCAATCTTTGATGCATCAATAGTATGAATTTCTCCATTGAACTTTGTAATCTCTTTCACTTTTTCTGGGGATTCTGGTGTGTTAACAAGCAATTTTCCTTGTTCTGTAAGTCCTTCTGTTACGTTGATTTTATTAACAAGTGAAAAATCAACAACAACAACCAAATCAGGATGCTTTACACCATAGTGTATTCTTATTGGTTTGTCAGAAATTCTTGTGAATGCTTTAACGGGTGCACCCATTCTTTCTGCACCATATTCAGGAAAAGATTGTATGAATTTTCCTTTGTGAAGTGCGGCCTCTGCAAGTATTGCCGATGCAGTTTTTGCACCTTGACCGCCTCTCCCATGAAATCTTATTGAATACACTTCAGCCATTATTACCTTGTCTCCCTGTAGACATTTAAAACCCACTCAATTTTAAATCTTTGCCTTTTCGCAAATATATTTGTTATTAACATATGACGAAAGAGAGCAAGATTTTTAAAGTCTCTTTTTCATAAACATATCAATGCAAGAGGACCACCATTGTGAAAACAACAAAGAGATGAAGAATATCATAGAGCTTCTTCATAATATCCAGGAAGAGGAAGGTTTTCTTTCAAAATTTCGATTGGAGAGATTGAGCACAGAAACTGGTGTTCCTTTGTCAAAGATATATGGAATAATAACTTTTTATTCTTACTTTAAATTAAATAAAGCCGCAAAAAATAAGATACAAATTTGTGACGGCACTGCGTGTCATGTTCGTGGTTCCGAAAAACTTCTATCAGAGACTGAAAAATGTACTAATATCTCTGAAGGAGAAATTACTGAAGATGGTAAATTCTCTATCGAGATAGTAAGGTGTCTAGGAATGTGTGCAAGTGCACCGATTATTAAAATTAACGAGGATGTTTATCCTACTGTTGCTCCAAAAGATATTGAATCAATACTTGAGAAATATAGCTGAACTTTTTTGACTGTAGATTAAATAAATCTACCAATACAAAACGGAATTGCAAAACGGAATTGCAAAACGGAATTAACAAAAGTTTGATGTGAAAAATGGTTTTCAAATTTAATACAAAAAATGAAAAAATTGTAATTACTGTATGTAGGGCAAGTAGTTGCAAATCTCTAAAATCTTTAGATATAATCTCTAATCTAAAAGACGAGATATCAAAATCAAATTTGGATTGGGAAGTTAGACAAACAGGTTGTCATGGATTTTGTGAAGCTGGACCAGTTGTTGTTGTAAATCCTTTTGACATACTTTATACTCGTGTAAAACCAGACGATGCTGCGGATATTGTTTCATCTCTTAAGGAAAATAAGATTTTGGAGCGCCTGTTGTATGAGATTAATGGAACAAAAATAACTCAGCAGAAGGA
>CAZOXV010000101.1:0-4955 GCA_964583935.1 uncultured Methanosarcinales archaeon
CGCGGATTGAGTGTGATGACTACTGTTCTATTCTTATATGGTTTTTTCAAATCTTTTGTTGATAAAGAAGCAAACGTTCTCCAGCTTATTTTTATTGGAGCTGTACCTTTCTTTTTATTATTTGAGCTTCGTTCCTTATATGTTATAGGATTTCTAATGTCTATCTTCGCTGCTAAGGGTATTTCTTCTTTGATTGAGCGTAACTGGTATTCTGACGATCTCAAGAAACTGACTCTCCTGATAATATTTTGTGGTATTATATTTACAACACTCTCCTATGCAGGCCGGATTGATACTTTTGAACCAACAGAAAACCAGTACTATTCTTTGTCTTGGCTGGAGACTGAGCCTTGCGGTGTTGTTTTATCACGACCTGGGTTCTCCTATTATATCCAATATTTATCCTCTAAGCCAGTAATAATCAATGATTTCGACACAAATAAAGTTATTGAGTCGGATATAGAACGTATATTTATGTCAAGAAATTTGGATGAAACTGTTTCTCTTCTCAGAAAATATAATGTTAGGTATATATACATTGATTCTGAAACAATAGATCATTATTGGGATGCTCGTGACGATGGATTGATGTTTTTATTTAGAAACAAGGAGAACTTCAGAAAAATATATGAAAATGAGAAACTTGTTTCCATTTGGGAATTCATTGGCTGATTTTGCTCCTTTTATGTTTAATTCACGTTCTTATTTTTCCTCGAGAGATTTACAAATCTCTGCATTTCACCTTTAAAAAGCGAAATCTTTTAATAATGAATTAGCCTATTTAGATGTTCTTAGGAGGTAAAATGAACATATTGTACAGTATATTTGTAACATCTGTATGGTTCCTTTCAACTTATTTTTCCATCGTTCTATTATTGGTTATCTTAACCCAAAGATCACGTATCTACAAGAATCCTGTGCTTTACGAGTCAGACAAGAAACCATATGTTACCATACTTGTGCCTGTTTATAATGAGGGTGAAAAAGTTAGAGAGACCATAGATTCTCTTAACCTTGTTGATTATCCTAAAGATAAGTTAGAGGTTATTGTTCTAAATGATGGAAGTAAGGACAACACGTCCGATGTTGTTAATAAACGCCTTTCCGAAAGCGACATAAAGAAAAATATAATATTTGTGGATAACAAAAAAAACAAAGGAAAAGCAGCCACGCTTAATCAAGGGATTTCACTTGCAAAAGGTGAGTTTGTTGCTACAATGGATGGTGACTCTGAAGTTCCTTCGGATATTCTTAAAAAGACAGTTCCATTCTTTAAAAAAGATAATGTTGGCGCAGTTACTGTAACGGTTGAGGTAAAGAATCCGAAGACTCTTCTTCAACAAATTGTGGAGATTGAGTACATTATAGGACTTTCGTTGGCCTTGAAGGCACTATCTTTTTTTAATGCAATACATGTAACACCCGGTCCTTTCTCAGTCTATAGAAAGGCTGTTCTTGACAAAATTGAGGGTTTTGATGCAGATAATATTACAGAGGACCACGAGATTGCGCTTAGAATTTATAAAAGTGGATATAGGATAGAAAACTGTACTGCTACTAAAGTAAAAACAATCAGTCCCGGTACTTTTAAAGAGTTGTATGTCCAGCGAAAGAGATGGTATACTGGTTCTCTTTTAACACTTTGGCAGCACAGAGACATGATGTTAAGGAGAAAATATGGTGTGTTTTCTTTTGTGTATCCATATACTTATCTTTTGGTAACCGGTGGTCTTCTTTTGTTTGGCTATACAATATTCTTATCAACTAAGAATCTGTTCGAGACCTTATCTTTTTACTCATTAACAAACTATAACTTCTTTTCACATCTTTCGCTGAGAAATATTGATTTGCTCTCCATAAGTACGCTCTCTATTTTAGGTGTAATAGCTATAATTACAACAGTAACATTTGCTTCCATTTGCCTAAGGATTGCACGAAAAGATATGAAAACGAGGATGCCTGGGTTTGTGGGTTTTGTATTTCTTTTTTTCCTGTATCAGATTTTCTGGGGTTCGTCCCTTGTTTCTGCAATAACTCGTCGTAAGGTGAAATGGAGATAATTCATCCCTAAATTAGCCATGTGGTGAATATAGATAATACAAAAATATAATAATAAACTGAATTTAGTGTTTTTTAATGGCAAAGAAAAGGCTTTTTTTTGTGGGTTTCATTATAACCTTGATTTTACTCTTTTCTATTTTGCTTTCAAACTTTTTTCTTACTGAGATGAGGGAGGATGCAGTTGTTGATCGCATGAGTGATATGATGCGCTCTTACGAAGAGATGCAGACACTTGTTCTTATGTCTGAGTTTTTTGGTGAGGAATCTACTTGTATTGCTCTTGAGAGTATGCTTTCTAGCATGAATGAAGAACTTTGGGAGTTGGGAATCAAGATAGACCAATATCGCCAGGTTACTGAAGAATTCTCACAAAGCCCCTTTTATTACGAACAAAAGAAACATTTCAACCAACGCGCAGTTTTGTACTATTCAATGCTTAAACGTATGCAAGAAATGTGTGAAGTTGAGCAGGTATTGATGACTTTCTTCTATGAAAAGAAAGAAGATTGTCCTGACTGCGATCCTCAATCTTTTGTGCTGACAGATATAAGGATGGATTTAGAGAAGCTTGATATGGGAACTCATTTAGCCTTGTTCTCTTTTGATGTTGATTTAGATCTTGCCACGATTAATCTTCTTCTATCACATTATGATGTTGATGAGTTTCCTTGCGTTGTAATTAATGATAATGCTTTCTGCGGCTTGAGAGACAAAGAAGAGATGAAAGATTTAATTTGTGAAGAATCAGATGGTACTTTGTGCTATTAGTTAATATTTCGCGTTGTCTTCTGTAATTCTTTTTTGTTTTTGAGTTTTTTGTCTATTTTCATTATTTATTTTATTCTATTACTTCATATCTTAAGATTGCTCCAATCATACCAATATTCTTTAGCTGAACTCCTTCTCTTGTCTCTGTTGAGATTATCTTGACCTCACTTCCAAGCTTTTCTGCTTCTTCTTCTATTTTCTCAATCTCTTTTTCTTCAAATTCTTCGGAAACGAGTACGGTCTCAACAGCTCCTTGCATGATCAGTTCCATGACATTCTTTTTTCCATAACCCACCTTCTTAGGCTCCTTGGCCAACATCTCTAAGAACTTAGTCATAATTTTCTTTTCATCTGCAATCTCTTCATTTGCCAGAACATCTTCACATCTATCTACTAACTCTTGCAAACCAAACTCACCAGTGTAGGATAGATCTTTTATTGCTATTATTTTCTGTTTGATTTCGTTTGTTATGTAATTTCCATCTATAAAATCGTTTTTTGTTCTTCCAGGACCACCAACAAGAATACCTTTTATGTCTGAGTTTCCTAGAAACTGATCTTTCATGTACTCAGCTATTCTTTTATAGAAATCAATAGCGGCGCCTTCTCTAAGTCTTTCAAACCTCTGTGCGCTTTGTCCTCCTGCTCTTGTCTTACCAGGGACTGCAGAATGGGTATTCAACATTGGTATAATCAACTTTCCCTTAAGCAAGCCTATATCACCATCTCTTTTATCCATAACTACAAGACCATAGACTTCTTTTGTATCACAGATTTCTCTCAAAATATCAAGATGGAACTCTTTATCGCATCTGTAAATACGTGTATTGATTGGAACAGGAGGCTCTATACTCCAGACTTGTACATTACTCTGACCTTCGCGTTCAGCAACATTACCTGAGAATGCAGCAAGCCCATTTGGTGGGGTCTGTGGAAATAATTTTAGATGCTGTAACATTCTTTCTAATGCATCAATAACATTTTTTTGAGTTGATTTAGATTTGATGTTTGAAGCAGTTCCTTGTTCTTGGCTAAGATGAGTTGTTATTTTATTGATATCGTATCCACTAGGTATGTAAACAGAAACGAGCTCGGTATGCCTTCCTCTAAAATCTTCAAGATGCTTTATGAAGTTTTTCAGTTTGAACCTTTGTGCGGATGTTATTTTCATAATCTATACGAATAAAGGTTGGTTTATAAATTTTAACCATAAAATTCCATAAATACGACATTAGTTAATCTGCTAGAGGTTGACTTCACATACCACCCTCGAATATGAGTTCATCCAGAGGAATTCTATCACTCATCTGTTCACGCTCTTTTAGCATATCAGGGAGATCTTCAGTATCGCCTTTCTTTCCAATTGCTGCCATCGCCACAATATCATAATTCTCCGGGATATTGAGTTCTTTCCTTGCTTTCTCATAGTCAAATCCAGACATTCCATGAGCGTGATAGCCTTGATGCTGTGCTTCTAGTGCGAAATTCTGCCATGCGGCTCCTGTATCAAATTGGTTGGTTGTTATCGGTCTTCCATCTTCATAATTAGTTTTCGAAATGAAGAGAACAATTGCCGACGCATTTTTCACCCACTGTCTGTTGAATTCAACAAGCACTGAAAACATTCTTGTCCATGCCTCTGTGTTTCTTTTTGCGTATATGAATCTCCACGGTTGTTCATTGTATGATGACGGAGCCCAACGTGCTGCTTCTAATATTGCAAAAAGCTTCTCATCTGTAATTTCTTCTGACTTAAATCCTCGAGGAGACCATCTGTTAAGTATTTCGTGCATTATATTGTATTTGCTTTCTCTTTCCATTAACATCACCCAATTTATGAATTCTAATTCATGCTTTTAAAATGTTGGTTTAAGGTAATTCATTTTTACTAATACCTTAGAATTCTGATTATAACTTGATATTTCTTATAGAAGAGTTTTCTTTTCCCATAGAAACCTTTATAAATTGACTGCGTTTCTTTTCACGACATACTGTTTAATAGGGGGCTGTGGGGTAGCTTGGCCATCCTTTCTGGTTTGGGACCAGACGACCTCAGTTCGAATCTGAGCAGCCCCATTCGAAAAGCTTTAAAATAACGACCTTTTGACTGGTAAAAATGGTAAAAA
>CAZOXV010000102.1:0-4948 GCA_964583935.1 uncultured Methanosarcinales archaeon
ACGGCAAAATATATAAAGAGATTATCCTTTTCCGGGTTTGGGGTAAATATGAAATTCACACTTACGGATACGAAATACTTAAGGGATTGTATAACAATAATAGCTGATTTGGTTGCTGAAGCAAAGCTAAAATTTCTTGACGATAGGATTGAGATCGTAGCAATGGATCCTGCGAATGTCGCAATGGTCATATACAAGCTCTTTTCGAGTACTTTTACCAGCTATGAGTTCACTGAAGAGAATGAGGTTGGAATCAACCTTGGCAATCTTAAGCAGATACTGAAGAGAGCAGGTAGTAGCGATTCTCTTGATATCGAGATCACAGATGGAAAGATGAATATCAAAATTATTGGAAATTCTGTAAGAACTTTCAGTATACCTCTTTTGGATCTTGATGAAAGGCAACAGCGAGTACCCGAACTTAAGTTCCCTGTCACTGTTACAACTTCTACTGATATAGTTGCTAACGCTGTTGATGATGCTGACATTGTAGGAGAATCTGTTGCATTGATTGCGGACTCTGATAAGTTGACGATTGCATCCGAGGGTGATTTGAGTAAGGTTAAGATTGATATAAAGTCGGATGATTATACTACTATCAAGTCTGATTTAGATAGTGTTGTAAAAGCAAAATACTCAATCGAATATCTTAAGAAGATGGTCCAGGGATCAAAAGTAAGTGGAAAGGTTACTTTGCAGTTTAACACGGATTATCCACTTAAGCTTGAATTCATAGAAGTGGACAAAGTCTATCTTGGATTCATACTCGCACCACGTGTTGAGAACGATTAGTTTTATTCTATTTTCTTAAATTATTTTTCTTAAATTATTGAAGTGTTGTACGGATCTTTTGCAAAATCGACAAGGTCATTTATGACTTGTTTTGTTTCGTACATCTTATTGTTCTCATATTTACCCAACAGGCCTCTCATATTAAGGTTCTGCAAGAACTTCACAAATGTTGTTCCATTATCCTGAAAAAAGAATTCCAGTTCATATTCTCCAACATCTTCGGCGGGAGGAAAAGTTACAAAAGCCCTTTCTTCCAGACAAGCTCTGTCGAAACAACCAAATACAAAATATCTTCCTAATGCATTTTCAAGATTTACAAATCGTTCTACTGTTAGAACTTCGTCCTCTGTATGTGCTGATAGCGAGTTGTACGTGTCCTGTTTGAAATCTGATATTTTGACATCATTCATATCAAGACTTCTCATCAGATAACTACTCCAAAGCTCATCAGTAAGCCTTTCAATCCGTCTCATGAAATTTATCTAGTGTTATAGCTATTTATTTTTTTCTTATTTGTTTATTAGCCAAATATATTCAAAGGGCTCAAGAATAAGATTTTCTAAATTTCTCTTTTCCCTACTTATTAAATCGAAAGAATTCCGCTCATTCAATATTTTTTTACAGTTTCTGATCGTCACTTTTTTGTTTGATGTGTTTGCAATCGCTATTATTTTTTGTCTTCCTTTACCACGTGTCAAACAAAAAACTCTTTTGTTTAGCTTCACCACTTTTTGTGGAGACCATGGACTGAATGCTTTATGTTTCTTTCTTTCATCTAATAGTCTAATATATTCTGAATAGATAAAGGAATGTCTTTTATCACTTAGCATCTTACTAATTTCGTTTATTGAATACCTTTTTCTGTTTATAGCCCTTTTTGAACCTGTCTTTGATGGTCCTTCATTCCAATTTCTTCCCCCGAGGATGCTATTTAAGTATATGCCAGGAACGCCTTTGATGCTCATCTGGATAAATTGACTTGCCATAAATGCTTTATCTGAATCAAAAGCGTCTCTATAGGCAATGTTGAGCTCGTAGGGTTCCTTTCCTTTTTTTGTTTTCCTCCAACCAACTAATCCACCTTTGTTCTTGCAGTGTTTTACCAGTACATCAAGCTCTTTTTTGTTCACTATACCTTTCAGGGGGAGGAGTCCTATCCCATCATGGGATGCGGTAAAGTTTAGGTATGTTTTATTTTTTGGATATTCTAGCTTTTCAAGCCAATGAGTGAGCTTTTTTGAGTCTCCTTTTGTGAAGGTATGAAGCAGTAGTGGTGACAGTGAAAAATTATAAACTATGTCCGCTTCCTTTTTTTTCAAGAAGGAAATATTATCTTTATGGCCGAGATTTGTTTCTGTTATTATCAAGACTTTTTTGTCAATCGCCAGAGCAACCTTTTTGAGTATGGTCACAATATCATGTACTTCTTTTTCATTCACTGACTTCTTATCAATATTTTTCCATATGTATGCAATTGCATCAAGTCGTATTATTCTAACTCCTTTAGTTATATAGTAGACCATAATACGTATTATCTCTAAGAGAACGTCAGGATTACTAAAATTAAGATCAATCTGATCTTCTGAGAAAGTTGTCCAAACATATCTTGTACCTTCTTTAGTCCTGAATTTTGTAAGAAGCTCAGAATCTCTAGGTCTAAAGACTCCTGACACATCTTTTTTCTTTTTGAATGATATGAAAAAGTCTCTAAGTTTCTCTTCAGATTTTAGAAAACCTTCAAACCACTTGTTTTTCGAAGATGAATGATTTAGTACTAAATCCGCCATGAGATTATATTTCTTTGACAGTTTCACTATATCTTGCCATGTTCCACAATCCTCACGTACTTTATAGAAATCTATTATAGAGAACCCTTCATCAGATGAGTATGGGAAAAAAGGCAGTATGTGTACTGAACTTATTTTATCCTTAATATACTTTTCAAGGAATTCCGTCAATACTTTTAATTTTCTTCTTTTTTTGTCATATACATGGTCTGGATAAACAATGAGTATCGCATCGTTCTCAGACAGTTCTTCTCGAAGAGTTTCACGAGTTTCACTTTTAGCCGATTTTATTTCTTTTTTAATCTCTTTATAAATTAGTCTGTACTCGTCAGGATACAGCTTCTTCAGATTTTCAATCATCTTCTATCTATATACTTCCATGATATAAATATCATACTGATATCCACCCTGCTCATAGTTCAAACCTTTTAAAAAAGTTTAAATAATATATTGACAAAGTCTTGTCTATGAAGGTTAAGTTTCGCATTCCAATGATTTTCTTCATTATCCTTGTGATTTCTGTTACATTTATGATATTCTCAAGCTCATTCTTTAACACTCTTTATGATGAATCTTTCTATTCTCGCTCCTTTGAGAAATATGGAGTCTATGATAAAACATTAGAGCCTGAGATGAAAATTATGGAAGTGCTCGCCTTTTTCACGGATGAGATTGATTCTATTACTCAAGACGGGCCCGCTTTTATTGACAAGCAGTTTACTGACTCAGAGATTTCACACCTAGAAGATGTTAAAGGGATTTTTTCAGTTCTTAAGAACATATATTTTGTTTCCTTTTTCTTGTTTATTGTCCTTATCGCTGGTTTTTCATCGACTATAGTGATGAAGCACAAGGGAACCTCTAAGTTTCATACGAAATTTTATCTTTTCTTCATAAAAGTACAAGGCTATGTCCTACTTCTCTCATCCTCGATAATGGTAATTATCTGGGCATTAGCATTCTTTTCTTTTGATAATTCCTTCAAATTTTTACATAATACTTTATTTCAATCAGGAACCTGGACTTTTCCTGCTGATTCGCTCTCCGCATATCTGTTTCCAAAAGGGCTCTTTTATGATTTCGCATTATCATTCTTGAGAAATGTGGGTGCATTTGTTCTCATGCTTGCTGTTTTGTTCATCTTCGTGTATCTGTTATATGCAATGAAAGAGAAAAAACCAATCCCTTTCATAGGAACAAGAACATCAAAGAAGCGTTCATGAATAGCCATTCTTAAATATATAAAAATAATCTCCTTCTTATGAAAGATTATAGTTTTCGTCAAATTCTTGAAAAAAGTGTTGACTGGAAGAAAAAGATGTTCCATGAACTTTCTTTTTTTGAGTTTGTATTTAAGAAATATAAGATTTCAAGTGTACTCGATATAAGAAGTGGTTCGGGGAATACCTTATGCTCGCTTCATAGTCTTATTAACTATGGGCTTGGTATTGACACCGACCCTGTGCTTATTTCTTCCGCGCAAGACATTTCAGAACTTTATCCCCACATCAATTTTATAAATTCTGGACTTCAAAATATTCGTTCAGAAATATCGAGAGCTTCTCTACCACGTGTCTTCGATGCTGCGCTACTTCTAAATAATCAATTACCCACTACAATAAACGAGAACAATATAATAAACTCGCTTAAGTTATTAAGAGAACTTATTGCTCCTAATGGGATAGTTATATTGTCTGTATTTAATTATAATAAGATTATGAAGGATCAGGACTATGAGTTTGGGAAACATACTTTTTCAATTGACGGCAACGTTTTAACTCTTTCAAGGTACATGAAAATATTGGATACAGATCTCATAAGTTATAGCGCAACAGTTTACGACTCGTCAGGAAAAGAAGTAAAATCACACCAGGAGTTGCATAATCCCTTGACTAAAGGAAGATTAAATTTTCTTCTATCCGAGGCAGGATTTTCAATATTAGATATCTTTGGTGACATGTCATTTAGAGAATTCAACGTGGACAAATCAAAAAAAATTGTTATCTTGGCAAAACCCATTCAAAAGAGTCCATAGTTACGTGCACGAAGAAAAGATGCCTCGTCATTGTCAATGGTCCCATCCTCAAGCAATTCTTTTATCATTCCGTCCATGTATTCCCTGTCTTGTTCGCTGGTCATTTTAGTTCACAATGGTGTTGTATAGCAACAAAGCTTTTAAATTCATATTTCTTTCTGGAGATTGTGGGGTTGTCTGCTTTGTTGCAGTCAATATAAGCACCTTTACTTATAAATCGATTATGCAGAACACATAAAGAACACATATCCATAATCTTTATATATTGCCAATTTGGAGAAGTTTGAAATGTCAGTGATTGTTTATAGTCCATCGTGGTTTTTTGGCTTTGATT
>CAZOXV010000103.1:0-4941 GCA_964583935.1 uncultured Methanosarcinales archaeon
CCTTGGCTTGGGTACATAATTGAGAAGAGAGTCACTGGTGGCTTTACCGCAACCATAAAAATCATCTCCGCTCTTAACAAGACAAAATCCTCTTACATATGAAGCTTCCTCTTCAGAAATAGCAATATCCTCACCTTGTATCCAACCTTTAATGCGCTCATCGTCGAGCTCGATAATATTCTTCTTGCTGAGGGGACCTAAAAGCTGAGAACCTTCAATACTTACTCTGAATGAATCATTCAAAATGGTTCCAAGATAATTTCCATATGAATAAACACGAATATTCATAGAATTAAGGACTTCTGCACTTTCCTTATTCATCACAAACACTTTACCGCTTGATTTCCTAATAAAAACATATTCTTTCAGGGTGTCAATCTCCGTTTCCCATTGCCCTTTGAACATAGCAAAAAGCAGTTTTTTGGCTTTACTATTCAAAATTTCGTCTCTCATATTAACACAACTACTACAAAAAATATGATGGAATTAATATATCTTTCTGGGAGAAATATAGTTTTTTAAATAAATACAGATTTTCCAAGGAAATGGACGATGAAAGAAAAGTAAACAAGGTAAATATATACCCAAAAATACCAAAAGTTCCCAGAAATTATATTATGACAGAATATGGGCTAATGCCAAATCCAGAAATAAGCGATGCTGTCAGAGAAATATACTCTAATTATTTCATGGTCCAAGAGAAAAAATACGGAGATACACAATTCTATTTTGATGGCACTAACGAGTTAATGATCTATATAGAAGAAGTAAGTGACTATGAAAACCCTGAAGATAAAAATGCAATGAAAAGCATTGCAGAAGTCTCGGTGATAATGCAAGGCGGTGACAAATTTGACCAATTTTGCAGGGATATAGAAAATGTTGCAGAAAACAATAGCTATGGACTAGAGGCAAGAACAAGATTTCAAGGCAGTAATAGATATAGACAGGGTGATTTCAGCTTAGATATTGAGACGTATGAGACCATAAGACCACAATCATTCTTCAGCTATGAAACCATAGAAGAATTACATACCACAATCTCGCGAGAAAAAGAAAGAGAGAATATACTCGATACAATGGAAAATTGCTTTCTTGAGATGGCTAAATATAGGCCAGTTTTTGAGAGACACGGCATAGATTGGGATGAAGCGGAAAATGGTTTTTACATGATAGGATACGATAATGATTTTATCTTTAAATACAGGTATTCAGAGACACCCAGGGATTTTTGGGAAACAGCAGAAGAAACATGGAAACGTATGGATGAGAAACAACTAAACGATGTAATCGATACAAACCTAAAACTTCTTTTTGAAAATAAGCATAATGAAGAAAGAAAGAAAGAAATAAAACATTCACTTAAAATCGCATCTGGATTTCTTAACAGACTATACGATAAAAATTAAGGATTAGAAAGAATAGAAAATGAAGCATTTTGGAAATAGATACCTAGTTATTAGACACCTAATATAATACCAACTGCCTCATCTTAACTCTGGCTGCTCTAAACAATCTCTTAGATGCCTGAACAACCTCGGTCCCAGCATACTTGTCATCTAGATAAACAACTTCTGTTATACCAGCCTGGATTATAAGCTTTGCACATTCATTGCAGGGAAATAAGGTTACATATATCCTACAATCTTTTGTGGATTTTGTAGCGTTGAGTATTGCGTTAGGCTCTGCATGAACCACATATGCATATTTCGTCTCGAGAAAAGAACCTTCACGTGCCATTGGGAGACTATCATCATCAATCTTCTTTGGAAAACCATTATAGCCCAGCCCCACAATGCGTCTATCCTTGTCAACAATACAGGCACCAACTTTTGTGGATGGATCTTTGCTTTTGGTTGCAGCAGTCTTTGCGAAAGACATAAAATACTCGTCCCAGCTTGGAGGCTGCAAAGATTTCATTATATCAGAATATAATGCGTCAACCTTGGACGATGCTTCCTCAAAGTTTCCATCGTTCATCAATATAAATTGTGCAAGAGATATGCATTTGCCAACACCCTGGCCAGTAGTTTTCTCGCCAACACCTCTGTCTTTTGCATCAATCTTAAGAAATTCTTTCCATGTAGTTGGATCAGACTCTCTGTTCCTTGATTTCATCCGTTCAAATCTTAGCTTTTTGGGTGCATCAACAGCTACTAAAAAGAAATTTCTTATTTTCTTCAAAAATTTAGCTTCTGCAGGATTCCTGATACCATCAATAATAGCATTCGTACAGCCAAAAAGAAGTATTCTCTCTCTAACCCTTTTTGCTAAATAATCAGGACCATTCTCTTCGCGCATTTTGTTTCCCCATTTCTGGAGGTTCTCACGTGTAATTGAGATATTATTCTCACGCAATATTTCGCGGAGCTGATCAGATAACGAGAAATAAAGAAAGCCTTTTTCCTTAAAAAAATCAGAAACAACACCTTTCCCTGAAGCCAAAGTTCCCGTAAGACCAATAATCATAAAGAATGGGTAGAAAAAACAACTTAAAAAGAAAATTAAAATCTAAAATCTATATTGGAAACACCAATATAGACCGATGACAAGACAATTTACAGCATTTTCTTAATAAGATCAACCATCCTATTAGAATAGCCCCACTCATTATCATACCAAGAAATGATTTTGAAGAATTTTTTGTCAAGCATCATTGTAGACTTTGCATCAAATATGCTAGAATGCACGTTTCCTACAATATCTCTGCTCACTATAGGGTCTTCAGTGTATTCTACAACACCCCTCATCTTGCCAGATGATGCCTTCTTGACCGCTCTGTTTATCTCTTCAATAGAAGCCGCCTTTTTCGTGGCGAATGTGAAATCAGTAACGGAGCCATCGACTGTAGGGACTCTCATTGCAACACCGTCAAGCTTTCCCTTGAGATGAGGCATGACCTTAGTTACAGCTTTTGCTGCGCCAGTAGTAGTTGGAATAATACTCATCGCAGCACTTCTTGCCCTCCTAAGATCCTTGTGAGGTGCGTCAACAAGCTTCTGGTCACCAGTATATGAGTGGATAGTGTTCATAAAACCTTTTTGTATTCCAAAAGCATCATCAAGTATCTTGACAATAGGCGCCAAACAGTTAGTAGTACACGAAGCATTAGACACGATATGATGTTTCCCTTTCCTATAATCCTTATCGTTTACACCCATAACAAACAAAGGCATTTCACCTTTTGGTGGTGCGGAAAGCAATACTTTCTTTGCACCAGCCGTTATATGCTTTTGACAACCTTCAACAGTTGTGAAAAATCCTGTTGACTCAACAACAATATCAATCTTCTCATCCTTCCAGGGGAGAGACGAAGGATCCTTCTCAGCAAATACCTTGATCTTCTTTCCACCAACGAGAAGGGAATTCTTCTGTGCCTTAACGCTACCTGAAAAAATTCCATGCACAGAATCATACTTTAATAAGTGTGCGAGAGTTATTGTATCTGTAAGATCATTTATAGCGACTATATTTATCTTAGGGTCTTTCACTGCTGCCCTGAAAACCATTCTTCCTATTCTTCCGAAACCATTAATTGCAACTCTGACCATATTATATCCACCTCTGATAAGACAGTAAATTATTTTGTATGTTTTTAAAGGTTTGTTACTATTGCAAAAAAGTGTTCTTGATAATATAAATATTTTTTAAAAAGAAAATATACCAAAAGCAAAACATAATCCGAGAGAAGCATAACATAATCAGAGAATAAATTATAGCATAAAGCAACATAGATATATACTACAATATAGATTTATACTATATGGATTAAGTGTGAGGGATTAATATGGCTTTTTGTGAAGATAATGAAGAGTTTCGGGATGAGTGTGAATGCAATAAATTCTTGAAGACTGATGTAAGAAAAGTAGACATCGAAGATGTTATTGACGACGAGTTCCATTTCTACACAATTAACTTAGCAACATACGTGACCAATAACAATGGTAGAATACACAGGAAGGTTGAAGAGACAAGCTTTGACATAAGAGGAGATGAGTTTGCAAAATATATGCTTGAAGGAGAAGATGAGAGAAGATTTATCCCACAAAAGAAGACATTATACAAAGGACGTGACGCATTGCAGGTTGCGTCTATCACAGAATACCAAAGACAGCCAATGGATGAGCTTGAGCTATCACAGATTGTAAATAGACTCTATGGCGGATACAGAGATAATCCTTTCGAGAATAGTCATCAGGAAGAACACGATTATGAAGGGAAGGACAGATAAACAAAATAGGAATAAGCAAGATTGATTTGCAATTAATTAGCAAGAAGCATTCTTTTGAAAAAGTAATAAGAAAATAGAAGGGTGCAAAATGCACCCAAAACCTCTTTTTCCCGAAGGAAGTATTCTGAAAGTAAAAAAGCTTTAAAGCGAAATAAAAACGTCAAAATGCAAACACAATAAAACAATATAAAAATAAAATAAAAAACAACTACTTACTAAGCTGCTTCTCTTTCTGCAAAATCTTCAAAGTCGTCTTTACAACAGTATCTGGATTTAATGAGATACTATCAATACCGCGCTCGACAAGGAACTGTGCAAAGTCAGGGAAATCACTTGGCGCCTGACCACATATGCCAATTTTCTTAGTCCTTGCTTTTGCTTTCGTAATGACATCAGCAATCATCTCTTTAACTGCAGGATTACGTTCATTATAGACATGGCTAACTAACTCTGAATCCCTGTCAACGCCCAGTATAAGCTGAGTTAGATCATTAGAGCCAATCGAGAACCCATCAAATATGTCGCAAAATTCATTAGCAAGAAGCACGTTAGAAGGAATCTCACACATCACATAAACCTCAAGGTGATTCTCTCCTCTCTTCAAACCATTCTGCGCCATAATCTTAATGACTTTCTCCCCTTCTTCTACTGTTCTACAGAAAGGTACCATTATCTTGACATTATCAAGACCATATTCGTTCCGTACTTTC
>CAZOXV010000104.1:0-4816 GCA_964583935.1 uncultured Methanosarcinales archaeon
CAGCATAATAAGAAAGTAAAGATACGATCACACCTTCAAAACTGAATATACCTATAAGTAAAAGTCCTAGCTCTAAACCTTCTTTCCAAGGATAAGCTGGCATTTCCCAGAAACTTAAGATTACAAATGCAGTTGTCCCTATTACAAATAAAAAAAACAGGTTAACTAATTTTTCAAAATTCAAGAGATCTTTAGATTTAGTCATCTAAAAAACCTCCTTAAGAATTCAAAGAAAATAGCAATAATAAATAATGGGATCATTGCATTAACTAAAGCCTCTGTTGAAGTAGCAATATCTCCTGAAGTCAACGCATTTAAAAACGAAGTTAGAATTGGTAATATAACTGTAATTATAATAATTACTACTACAATTGATCCAATTTCTCTAGGCCCGATTTGCCCTTTTTTATTAAATATCATTTTTTATAACTTCATTATTTTCATTTCACAACCCATTTCCCTTTCTTACTACTACCAACCCGTTGTAATAATCCTTTATCTTTTAGGTTTTTTATGTGGTAGCGAACACCATCTTTGGTTATTCCTATTTGAGCTGCTACATCTTCTGCAGTTAGATGGGGATTATTTTTCAAAAGCTCCATTATCTCAAACTCTGTATTTTTAGTAGTAGTTTTACTGGTAGTTTTGGTAGTAGTGGTAGTGGTAGTTGGAAATGTTATCTTGTAGTGATCAAAATCCCCTTCAATTAAAGGTTTTAAATTATAATGTTCTTTCCAACCTTGAAACATCTTATGAAACCCACTACCAATATTTTCTGATAATTTTATAAAACGAAATATTTTAGCTATTATCGGATTTCGTGGTAATGAAAAATCTTCTTTTAAGATAAATTCTATTTTCTTAGGTAAAGCACCAGGATTAAAAAATTCAAACCTATCTGAAAAAAATCTTATTCTTGGATTTGCTTGGCTAAAATAGTCTGTATGTATGAGCAAATTAACTAATGCTTCTCTCATAGCTTGAAGATGTGAAGGATCATCATCACGAATTCCTGATTTTATACTAAACGGAATATCGATTTTTTTGCTTATCCTTTCATAAATATCAAAAAACGTCATAATTAAGTTTTTTTCAGAAGAAATTCGAAAAGAATATCTTGTTGGTGCATCCTCGTAAGAAGTTCCTTGAATCTCTAAATACTCAATTCTATAATTTACTAAATGCTCAGCTAATGCATCTTGTGTCCCAAAAACAAGTAAACCACCATAGGTTACTTTTCCATCTTTTAAAACACCTAGTTTTTTAAGAAAATCTTTTGTTGATAAGCCATTATATCTATGTCCTTGATTTACTGATAAAAAGTATTGCCTATATATTTCAATTGTGGACTCATCAAGGTCTTTAAGAGTACAGTCGCATAATTCTTTGTCTTTTTCTTCAAAAGATGCTGTCCTAAAAAAAGTATCAATCTCTTCTTGTGTTGCCCTTTGATCCCCACTTGCTGTCCGTATAAACGTGTTTTTTTGTGTATTAAAATATATGGGCTTTTCACGAGCAGATTTTGCAGGAATATAGAATGCAAGAACAATCTTATCATCAAAATCGTATTTTTTAGATTCAACATTTATCTTTTTGTTAAATTTATCTCCATTTCTTAGAGTAGTTGTAAAATCTTGTTCAATTTTCTCAGGATTATTAACTCCTGTGATTGCATACGATCTTCCTTTTTGTGATACTCCAAAAATTAGCCATCCCCCTGCAGTATTTGAAAATGCGGAAACAGTTTGCCAACTATTTTTAGGAATTTCAGATTTTGCCTCTTTAACTTCAAAATCTTCCCATTCTATATCTTCTAGTTTCTCAATGAGTTCTTGCTTATTCATTTTATTTCAAACCCAATACTCTCCAGGTTCTTCTTGATCTCCATATCCAACTTCTTACCTTCTTCCATCTGCCTAGCCAGTTCAGAAGTCAACTCCTTCATCTTGTCTTCGAAGGGGATGCCGTCATCAACTTCATCAGGAATGCCCACATATCTGCCAGGTGTCAGGACAAAGCCTTGTTTCTCTATCTCCTTAAGTGACGCACTTTTACAAAATCCTGCAACATCGCAATATTCTCCATAATCCGGATTTTCAGTCTTTTCACCGCGCCAGGCATGGTATGTATCTGCAATCTTTAAGATGTCTTCGTCCGAAAGCGCACGGTTGCGTCGAGAAATCATCTCTCCCATGTTTCTGGCATCAATAAACAAGACTTCTCCTTTTCTAACTTTCTTACCACGCCGCAAAAACCAAAGACAAGCAGGAATCATTGTATTAAAAAATAATTGTGAAGGCAAGGCTACCATGCAGTCAACCAGATCATTTTCAATAAGTTTCTTACGAATCTCTCCTTCAGTTGAAGTATTTGAACTCATCGAACCATTTGCAAGTACTGTTCCCATAACTCCATTAGGTGCTAAATGATAAAGCATGTGCTGAATCCAAGCATAATTTGCATTTCCTGTTGGTGGAACACCATATTTCCAACGAGCATCATCTGTTAAATGTTCTCCACCCCAATCAGATATATTAAATGGAGGATTAGCAATAATATAATCTGCTTTCAAATCTTTATGACCATCTTCATGAAAACTGTCTCCCTGTTTAATATTTGCATCAATTCCTCTAATCGCGAGATTCATTACAGACAGTTTCCATGTAGTTGGATTGCTTTCTTGTCCATAAATGGAAATATCATCTATCTTTCCTGCATGATTCTCAATGAACTTCTCCGATTGGACAAACATTCCTGAGCTACCACAACAGGGGTCGTAAACACGACCTTTATACGGACGCAACATGTAAACCAATGTCTTTACAATGCTCACAGGTGTATAGAACTCTCCTCCTTTCTTGCCTTCCGCATCAGCAAATTGGCCTAGGAAATATTCATAGACACGACCAAGCATGTCAAGACCATTATTATCATACATTGAGATTGATCCAATCAAATCTACCAGTTCACCCAATCTTCTCTTGTCTAAAGCTGGTCGATTGTAATTCTTAGGCAGAACTCCTTTCAAGCTGCTATTGGTGCTCTCAATCAAATCCATCGCTTCATCAATTATTTTACCTATCTCAGGCAATTTAGCTTTTGATTGAATAGAATCCCATCTTGCTTCTTTAGGGACCCAAAAAGCATTCTTTGCCTTATACTCTTCCTCATCCTCAGGATCAGCATATTCTTCTTTGGAAAGCTTATCATGTATAATATGAAACTTATCAGAAATGTATTTCAAGAAAATCAAGCCAAGCACAACATGCTTATACTCTGCAGCATCCATATTATTCCTAAGCTTATCTGCTGCCTTCCATAATTGTTGTTCCAGTTTTCCGTTTGTCATAGTTCTAGTTTACGCACGCAGCTTTAAAAATCTTTACCCCAAACCTTTCCCAAATCTCTCCATCTAGGTTTGTCTAGTGTGCTTTCTTTCAAATAGGTAAAGCACAAAGTAGACTTACAAGCCCCTACCTAGTATCAGTCTTATATTTGTACTTCTTTGCCTGAGGTGTCGGACAATTAACAATCTTTGTTATCTTGACCTTTATCTTGTCCTTGTCAACCAGATTTCCTATTCGTTTCATTGCCTGGTCAAATTCAGAGTATCTACGCGTATCCTTGAGCTTTCCATCCTGCCAGTTCTCAACAACCCAGCGCCCATCTTCTGTAGGCCACAAGACAGGCCCTTTATTCATAGCCCCAACATAGGCGCACGAAGAAAAGGTTCGAATAAGCCCTTGCCTGATTATCCGTCGTATCTTTGTTATGTGGCTCATAGGCATATTTCTGGTTACGGCCAGTACCTTTCAAACCGATATACTTCTCTATTCTCGCACTAAACTTAAAATCCTTCATTTTGCTTCCTCCCGCAGTAAGGGCAGTACCGGAAATCCGATTCCAGCTCTCTTTTGCAGCTGCATCTCTTAACATGCGCCAATTCAAGTATCAGAAAGTTCTTCCGGTCCAGGAATTTGCCAGGTATCTCTTTTATGAATTGTGACTCATTCCCCTGCTCAGAGATCAAAAACAGCTCTTCCTTTGCTCTTGTCAACGCTACATAAAAAAGTCTTCTTTCCTCCTCCATCAGAAGCTCATGGTTGCTCTCCTTTATGATCTGAAATATCCTGTCTGTGTCACGGACATTAGGAAAACCATGGAAACCTCCTGTGAGCCCTATGATAAAAACTACCTTGGCCTCCATACCCTTCGCCTGATGCATTGTAGTGATTCGTACTCCCAGCTTTCTCAACTGACTATAATACTCTTTGTAAGCCTCAGACTTCCTTGTCCTTGAAAGAACCATGATATCTTCTTTCTGGTATCCATTATCTAGAAGCCTCCTTACATTTGTAGCAACGCACTCCACTCCATCTTCAACTTCTTTTTTAGAGCAATAAAGGTAAATCTTTTTGCCTTTCCTCTTAAAAGAAGTGATCTCCTTTTTAATCATGTACTTGTTATGCTTTATTACCTCGTTTGATGCATTCACTATAGTGTCATTAGACCCATAGTTGGTCTTCAGCTTGATTATCTTAGGACTGGTGAAATATTTCTTGAAATTTACGATATATTCCATTTTCATCTACTGATGGACATACACACGAAAAATCTTCACCTTTTGAAATTACTAGTTTTATTAATTCATCAGAAGCATTGCCCATAGCTCCACCGATTTTACTTAATTGCATAAACTGCCAATCACTAGTGCTGTCTTGAACACTTAAAACATTTTCAAAGAATAAAGAAATTTTTGATAGAAAATAATTTGAAATGAAACTCTATTATTTTAATGCAAGCGGAATCAACAGCC
>CAZOXV010000105.1:0-4755 GCA_964583935.1 uncultured Methanosarcinales archaeon
GTCAGAAAAAGTCCAGATAATATGATGAGAAGAATACTGGCATCTTTTAGTGCCCCTAGAATGTTTTGTGGGCCAGTAAACATAATTAATCCCAGAAAAATAATAATACCTATCACAGACTGAATAATTTTTTGTTTGATCATTTTTTATTCAAATATTCTCTTCTCTCCAAATAATATAACTTCCCATTATATTTGCATCAATCTCAGTACCCATCATACAATTATAAGCATCTTGCGGTGTGCATACAATTGGTTCTCCACGTATATTAAAAGATGTGTTGATCAATATTGGGATTCCTGACATTTTTCCGAATTCTTTAATGAGATTATAATAATTTTCATTATCTTCTTTTTTTATTGTCTGTAGTCTTCCTGACCCGTCAACATGTGTTACTGCAGGTATTCTCTTTCTCCATTTTTCTTTTATTGGATAGACCATGAGCATGTAATCTGTGGGTTTTGGTATTGGCTTATCGCATTCGAAAAATGTATTAGCATCTTCTTCACAAACAACTGGTGCAAAAGGTCTGAACACCTCTCTGTGTTTTACTTTCTGGTTTAGTATGTTTTTCATATCTGGGTTGCATGGATTCGAAAGTATGCTCCTTGAACCTAATGCTCTAGGCCCCCATTCCATTCTTCCTTGAAACCATCCAACAACATTATTCTCAAAAATTAGTCTTGCTGTTTCTTTGACCAACTCTGCCTTGTTATTAAATTTGTGATATTTTATTTTACTGTCTTTCAGAAATGTTTCAATATAATTATCATCAAAGTTTGGGCCAAGATAAGCATCTTTCATTTCGTTTCGGGTTTTATTATTTAAAATTACATTGTATGCATAGACTGCCGCACCTAGACTGGTTCCTCCATCACCAGGGTCTGGTTGGATCCACAATCTTTCAAAAGATGTGTTTTTTAGTATTTTTCCGTTAGCCACACTGTTCCAACCACACCCCCCACTAAGAACTAAATTTTTCTGTTTGGTTTTCTTTTGCACTTGGTTTATCAGATTAAACAAAGTTTCTTCATAGACTATTTGAAGCGCTGCTGCAATATCTTTGTGGTTTTGATTGATTGGAGATTCTTTTTTTCTTGGTGGTCCGCCCAACAAATGGCAGAGCTTTTTTGATGGCATTCTGTCTTTGTAATGAAAAGAAAAATATTTCATATTGAGTGCAAAGCTTCCGTCATCATTAATCTCAATAACTCTCTTCAACTTGTGATAATACTTGTTTTCCTCTTTTCTCGTCTTACCGTATGGAGCAAGCCCCATAACGTTATACACTGAATTGTTAACGCTAAAGCCAAGATATGCAGTTATTGTAGAATACCAAAGTCCAAGCGAATGCGGGAATTTTAATTCTTTCATCATGTATATTTCATTGTCCTTTCCAACACCGTATGTGGTGGTTGTCCATTCACCAACACCATCAACAGTGATTATTGCAGCTTCCTTGAAAGGACTTACAAGAAAAGAGGCCGCATGTGACATATGATGGTCTATGAAAAAAACATCTTTTTTGTATTTTATTTTCTTTCTTAATGTTTTTAGAATACTTAGTTTCTCAGTCATCCAAGAAGGTATTGCTGATGCGAATATTTTGGCGCTAAACGGAAATGTTTCTATGCATTGTGATAGAACCCTTTCAAATTTTAAAATCGGTTTTTCATAAAAAGCAATATGGTCTATATCATTTATATTGAGATTTTGGCTTTCTAAACAATATCTTATCGAGTCTGCAGGGAATGATGTATCGTGTTTTATTCTTGTGAAACGTTCTTCTTGAGCTGCAGCCACGACTTTGCCATTAACTAGCAATGCTGCTGAAGAGTCATGGTAATAGCAGCTTATCCCCAATATTTTCATTTTCATCTCTTTCTAAATTTTTGATTAAAATTGTTTGTAGTGTGAATCTTTGTCTCTTTTGTGTATCTTATTCCAACCAATATTTTTCAGTTCTATAGACTGTTTTCCTGCTATTTTGGCCAAAATTGCTGTTGGTCCAACAAGCAGAAAATATACTGTTAGCATGAGAAGGCTGTTGATGAGGGTTGAAATTAGTTTTCCGAATTGTTTCATGCCTTCTACTACTCCCATCATGAATTCTTTTAGCAGTTTCATCTTAACCACCTGAATACCAAATATGATGTTCCTGTTAATACTGCTGTTATTATGAAAATATTGCTTATATTCCATTCTTCAGGAATCTTATTTAAAGTTCTCATGATGATGAATAGCATGGTGGAGAATAGAAAATATGAGAGTAAAAATCCAATGAATATCCCAAAATTTTTAGTGGATGAGGTGCTCTTGTACATGATTTCAGGTTGCGTAATCTCATATTTAAGTCTTTAGCACAGTTTCATTCAAAAACTATATATATGATTTCTCCAAAGCTTTAATTATGTTACAAAGCATATTGTTTTTCGTTGTTTTAACGTATTGTTTTGGTTTAGTTTTTGACTTGCTATTGAAAAAATGGGATGCTCATTTTCTTGAAAAAGTAATAGTTCGCTTTGGAACGGGCATACTTATGATTCCTGTTGTAGGTGTTGTCTTTACTTTTCTCAGAATTCCTTTATACTGGGTTAATTTCTTGATACTCACAATTATCATTCTTATTGCTTATCTCGTATTTTGCAAGCCATCTCTAAAAATTCCTAAGTTCAAGCTTCCAATTAAGTGTGACACACTATTTTTTTTAGGGCTTTTTATTTTGTTCGGAATAACAGCACAGATGTACATAAGTGGCTCTTTTGCATACCCCTGGCTTGAGGATGGAGACCCTTATGGCTACGCTACTGTTGCAAAACATATTGCTGTTGAGAGAACATATATCGCTGAGGGTTATTTTAACCAGTATGCTTCTCCTTATCCACAAGGATATTCTCTTCTTATCGGCTTAATGCATCAGACAAATGATTCAATGAACTGGAACATCAAATTCTTTAATGCTCTTATTGTTTCAATGTCTATTTTGTTCTTCTTTGTCTTTGCAAAGAAGCTGTTTGATATCAAAGCAGCATTCTTTGCAGCATTCTTCCTTCTCGTACTTCCTTCCTGGGTAACGCATTTCATTTTTTCTCTTAATTTTAACATGTCTATGCTCTTCATTCCTCTTTATTTTCTTTTGCTTACGAGGGAATCTAAAAATGCAAAATACCTATTTGCAATAACTTATGCCGCTCTTTTGCTTTCACACTTTTATACCGCTTTTATATTCAGTGTTATGCTGGCTATATTCTATTTCGTTTCCGTACTTGTTGATAAATCTTTTAACAAGGACATCTTGGATGGCTTTCTTATTGCTGTTGGTTTTTCATTAATTTTCTTTTATATTCCAGAAATTATTCGTCATAAAATTCCTTTCCTTGCAGGCGCACAGATGGGGGGGCTTTATGGTGTTTCAAAAATATTTCAGAAGATATCGGGGAGTTTCTTTTTATTTTCTACCGCTCTGTTCTTGGTTGTTTTATTCTTTGGATTATATTGGAGCAATAAACGCTGGTTCCCCTATGTAAAAAAACAGCTAAGCAAGAAATATGCATCGCTGATAATATATTCATTGGTCTTTTTGCTATATATTACAATTCTTGTTGTTCCTGACGGAAGGATTTTCTATGCAAAAGGTACAGCAGATAGAGCATATGTGTTCAAGGACTTCTTTTCTGTTCCTGAGTTTAATCTCGTTAATAACCCTACAGGGATTGGAGCCTTGATTATGTCTCTTTATCTCTTGGGTTTGCTTGTTATGGTTTCAAAACATGTTAAGCTGTTTGAGAAGAAGAATTTTTCCAGACTTCTTTTGATATCATGGAGTATTTATGTATTCATGTCGATGATGGCGTATAATTTTTCTATTGCAATTTCTCCCTTTAGAATGTGGACTTTTTTCGCATTCCTTGTTGCTCTCGGTGCTGGCTATTTTCTCTCTCAGATTTTCTTGTATATCAAGAAAAGGTTTCATGGACAGAAGAGAATGCTTATTTATCTTGCTTTGGTTGCTGTTGTTTTGGTTGGTTCTTATACACCATTCACTCAGAAATATATAACCAATACGATGATGTGGCAAGATCATATGATTTTTGATATTGAAGCAATAAAACTATATGCTGGAATGATGGATGCTATTCCTAAGGATTCGATGGTTTATCCAATCTGTAATTTTGGAAATCTGCCTAACGCATTTGACATGCTTTCTCCTGTTTGGGAAGAATTGATACGATACGAGGGCGCTGCATATTACGGTGAAAAAACATACACATATGTTTCAATGTATGAATCTCTTGAGGAAAATTATAAGTTCCTAAAGGAGCGGGGTTACGAATATGTTATTATTGGTGTTGATTGTATTCTTGCAGGAGAGGATGATGCTGAGGTTGTCACAGACAGAGCCATGGAGATGCTAGAGTCTGAGAAATTTCAGCCTGTTCTTACTACAGATGGCGCATCACTTTTCAGGGTGATATAGCTTGCTGGGAAGAACTGTTTCTTTACTTTTTAACTCTGCACTTTTCAGGTTTTTCCTTTTCGGACCTCTCAATCTATTGTTTAAGAGTTTACTTAGTTTTGTGCTTGTAGATATTATTGGTATCGCAGTCTCTATCGCTTATGTAGTTGTTCTTTGTTTTTTAGCTGTTTCTACTTATTTCATCAATCAATACTTTACATTTAGGAAGGGGAAGTCATCATGGAAACGGTTTGGCTCGTACCTTGGGTCCGTTGCACTATTCTATTTTCTGGATTATG
>CAZOXV010000106.1:0-4723 GCA_964583935.1 uncultured Methanosarcinales archaeon
ATTGAACATTCTCGATGTTACTGGTGTTTTTGGTGTAAACGCAACATTTGAATTATTGTTCGAGATTCCTGATTTTGATTCTTTTTACGTTGATGGTACGGTCCCTTATGTTTTCGATGTTTCTTCCGAGTGTCTGAATGTCTCATCCGATATAATAGACTTCATGGGGTCATATAATGGTCTGGCTTTTTTTTTTAACAGAGATGTAGATATTGAGGTTTGTGATCTTTCTGGTCCGCAGGAAGAAAAAATACAGATGAAAGCAATTGTTGAGCAGAATACGAATGACTCTAAACGTTTTGATTTTATCATCTACTCGCATGATGGTTTAGAACCATTATCGCGCGACCTCATTATTTCTCCAGATGATATGCGTGTTGGTATACGTGATCGTTTTTCAGGTATTTCAAATTCTAAGCTCCTAAGTTTGTCTAGCAAAGAGATGGATGAATTATTTGAGATTTGGAATCTTACTGAAGAGGAAGAGTTCAAGATACACATATATGACAGGAATGATGAGACCATATATGAGTTCAAAACATCTGAACCTTTGTCGACAGATGTCTTTAGTAGAACATTCAGCGATTATCTAATTGACCAATATGGTAGAAGAGAATTTGTGTTTGTCAATATAAACATATGGTAAGATGTTATAAAGTTTATAATCAATTTTTGAGATACAATGATGGATAAAAAAGCGTTTATGAAAACAATGGAAGCTTTTCTAGCGATAATGGTAGTTTTCACTTTTGTCATATTTTTCCTTCCAAAAGATACAAGATATACTGAGGATCAATCTGTCTTCCTTTTGCGTAATATGGAACGTAACGATGTTTTTCGTAATTGTGTTCTTTCAAGAAATGATACCTGTATAGAATCTAGTATTGACGAAGTATTTCAAGGAAGATATTTCTACACTTATCAAATTTACCGGTATTCTGAACCGCAAATTCAAATTAATGCTACAGAAGTTCGTGTATATACTTGGTTTTTTGCCGGTAATCAAAGCTACTATGATCCTATGGTTTTCAAGCTATATTATTGGACAACCAACAGGTAAGTTTTTAAAGTTTGAACACTGATAGTTTTGTATGAAAATAAATTTTGAAGTGGATTCTGATAATGTCGATGAAGTAAAAAAGACTATTGATTTTCTTAGGTTGATGATTGGTGATAATTCTTCTAGCAATGCTGAAGCCAGTTTTGATTCTTCTCAGCCAGCAAGCCAGAATACACAACCCACACAAACAGATTCTAGTACTCAGTCCACTTCTGATTCGCAACCTGTGCAGCAGGCACAACGACCGTCTGTTGATGGTGGTTCTAATCCTTCAGGTCAGCCAAACACTCAAGATGGTCAGTCTGTACAAGAGAATAGTCAAGGCGTTCCTCCAAATTCACAACCATCTAATCAACCTCAATCAAATCCTGCAGAGCCCGCTCAGCCATTAAATTCTCAAAGTAATTCTGCAAACGAGGATTCTGAACAATATGGGCAGCAGACTGCAAGCATTATGGGTATGTTTAATAGCGATGTTCCATCCAATGTCCCTCTGAACAAGCTTCAGGATTCAAAGGATGACGATGAGGAAGATATGGATAATGATTTAGGTTTGGATATAGTTCCCTACTAAAATTCTTCTTTTTTCTTGAATTTATAGAAAAGCTTTTTATTGTAATTAGGATTTTTCCGGGTATGGGATTCCGTTTTTTAGAACATACGGCTGATATTAAGTTTCAAGCCCGCGGTAAGACTTTCGAAGAAGCTCTTGAAAATTCCGCAGAAGCGACTTTTCACAGTATCTGTGAAGGGATCAAGATTGAACCGGTTGTCAAGAAAGAGATAGCGGTAAGTGGAAAAACAAAGGAGAATCTTGTACATGATTTTTTGGAAGAATTGCTCTTTTTTGTAGATACAGAGTCTCTTCTTTTATCAAAGATAGATGGTCTATCTGTTAAATCTGATAATGAAATTTTAAAATTATCTTGTACCGCTTATTTTGATAATGCTAAGAAATATGATGTTTCAGGAGATATTAAATCTGTGACATATAGTGAGTTACTTGTCCAAGAAGAAAGTCATGAAACATTGATTCAAGTTGTGTTAGACATTTAGGTTTTTATTTTTTCATTGGTGGTTTAGATGGATGTTAATGAATATGAAAAGAAAAAAGTGAATGAGGATATCTATGAGATTGCTAAACATGGTGACATGAAAGTCCCTCTAAGGATTTTTGCATCAAAAAAAATATTGGATGCTCTGAAAAATGATAAGGCAATAACACAAGGTGTCAATGTTGCGTCTCTTCCAGGTATACAGAAATATTCTATTATGATGGCTGATGCTCATCAAGGTTATGGTTTTCCTATCGGTGGTGTTGCTGCTATAGATTACGAAAATGGTTGTATCTCTCCTGGAGGTATTGGCTTTGATATAAACTGTGGTGTGCGAATGCTGGTTACACCATATAAAAAGAGAGACGTAGTTGAGAAGATATCGCTTCTACTTGAGAAAATTTATGAGCACGTTCCTGTTGGTGTTGGTGGAGAATCTTCGTTCGACCTTACCTTCGATGATGTGGATGAAATTCTTGTTAAAGGAGCACAGTGGGCGTTAGAAAATGGTTATGCATTTAAGGAAGATATAGATAATTGTGAAGAGTTGGGAAAGATGGAAACCGCTTTGCCTGACAAAATTTCTCAGAGGGCAAAAGCAAGAGGAAGAAAGCAACTTGGAACCCTTGGAGCTGGTAACCATTTCATAGAAATACAAACTGTGAAAGAAATTTTTGATGAATCTCTAGCGAAAGAATTTATGCTTTCTAATGACCAGGTTGTTGTGATGATTCATTGCGGATCGCGTGGTCTTGGTCATCAAGTTTGCTCAGATTATATACGTCTTATGGAAGAAGAGAATCCTAAGTTAATGCAAGAGCTTCCTGAGAAAGACTTGATATATGCCAAGTCTGGCACAAAACTTTTTGATGATTATCTTGGTGCAATGTCAGCCTCTGCTAATTTTGCATGGGCAAATAGACAACTTATATCTTATGGTGTAAGAAATGCTTTTAACGAATTGTTTGAAACAAAACCTGAAGATATAAAACTCGTGTATGATGTTTCTCATAATATTGCAAAACTAGAAGAGCATGTGGTTGATGGAGTCAAGAAAAGGCTTCTTGTTCATAGAAAAGGCGCTACTCGTGCTTTCCCTCCTGGTCACTCTGCTCTTAATGGAAAATATAAAATAACTGGCCAGCCAGTGATAATTCCTGGAAGTATGGGAACTTCTTCCTATGTTCTTGTTGGTACAGAGGAAGCAATGAAATTATCTTTTGGGAGTACAGCCCACGGTGCTGGAAGAGTACTTTCACGTCATAAAGCAAAAGAGAAGTATACTTCCGAGATGATTTTAAAAACTCTCTCTGATGATGGTATATTCTTGAAATCCCGCTCCCAAAAGGGGATAACCGAAGAGGCTCCAGGCGTCTATAAGATATAGAGGAAGTCGTAGGGGTGAGTAACAAAACAGGCATAGGCAAGCCTGTAGCCGCGCTGAAGCCCCTTGGTGTAATCAAAGGGTGAAAACTAACATCTCATTTGCTTCTTTGCAAGATAGTCCATGAAATGGAGATCATCAAGTCTATCTATCATTCTTTTATATCTGTCAAATTCAATATATTCTGTTTTTCTAAACATTGTAAACATATAAATCACCTCTTGTTTATGCTTCAAGATATCCAATCATGAAGGCTTGTTCTTCAATTGACATTGTGTCTTCCTCAGATGTGTTCTCAATGAAATCCTCATCGTACGCATCAAGGTTATCAACTTCATTTAGATCTTCCCTGAAAGGGAAGATTCTTTCTGCTCTTTTTGGCTAAATATTATTGTATAACTCGTTCAAAGGAAACACCTCCCACTAAATTGGTTGTTAAACTTATCAAGCGTTTTGAGCATTGTTCTACTGGTCAGGTTCTTTACTTGCTTGTAAAAAATCTCTTCAATGTCTTCTCCGCCATCATATATCATCATTATCAATCACCTCTTTATGGGTTATTATTCCTGTGTTTTGTTTAAATAGCTTATTTGAGCAAATGTCCAGTGGATATGTGAATACAGGCAGAATATTCTCTCGCTTATTTTGCTTGTTTTCTTCTGGCTTCAGACGCAGAAAAGTTTTAAGAAAAAATTATGTCTTGTGGGATTAAGATAGCCATCTTCTTTGCCTATTAATCTCGATACTATAGAAAAAGTTAATATAACCTTTTTAGATTCACTTTGTATGGAGATTTTTATTGATGTGTTTTTTGAAACGATATATAAAAATTACAAATTTTTACTAGATAAGAGCAATACAAATGTTAGATTGCTGAAATATGAAAAAACAAAAGGGCTAATTATCTTCTCCTTGGGGCTTGGAGAAAGTACAAAAAAGGTTCTGTTAAGTCATAACTCTGATGAACCTAGTATTATGCAAACTAATCTGTTTAATATTTCTTTAGTTGGTGAATCTTTTGATCTTGCCCCAAATATATCTACAGCAATTGAAATATTATATAAGCTTATTATTTATCTAGAGACTACAATTGACAATGTGAAGAAAGATGAGATTACTAAATTTTTCCCTATCAATAGACAAGATGGGGCTTCAGGTAATACAGGTGAATTCACATATCTGTTCACAACACCAGTTTGTAATGTGAATTGTATCTTCTGCAAG
>CAZOXV010000107.1:0-4681 GCA_964583935.1 uncultured Methanosarcinales archaeon
AAAAAGTTAAAACCAAGGATCTTTCCATTTATCTGTCTTTTTCCACTTCTTCCCCTTCGGATCCTCTTCATTTATGTCGAAAAACATTCTTGTATCTGTTTTGCTTCTTCTTACCATTTATTTCCACCCCATTTGTTCTAATTTGATTCCCTTTATTAATCTAAGCTTTATTCTTTCTTAAGTTTTTGATGTGTTCATCAAAAGCTTCTGTGAAAGTTTTCTTGCCATTGGAAACACCATCAACAATATCAGATATATCTGATACTCTTTTATCGACTTCAGGAAGTCTTTGAGTTACATATTCAGTAATCTTCTTCTCCTGAATCTTCCTGTATATTGGAAAAAGTTGCTTATCACTCAAATCTGTTGAAGGCTTACTAAACTCTCCTTCGATTATGTAGCGCATATATTCTACTTTTTCTGGATAGGTCATTCCTATATTATTGAGATTCCCATATTTGCTTTTGGATAATATTTTTTCTCTTGCTTCCGCTTCAAGACGTTCAATGAGACTTTCTCTGAATGAATCTTCTCCTCCAAAATCAAGCCTGTATTGTAAGTCTTTTGTCATTATTCCACCCAAAGCATGAGTTTTGTACTAGATAGACTAAAAATAAAATTATTCCAAGAACATCTCATCAAGTTCTTGTTTGTTGAGTCTTCCTCTACTCAAAACAGTTTTGACTGTTTTTCTACTCTTCTCTTTTCTACTATTTATCTCTTCAAGAGTGCTAGAGTCTCTATCATCAAGCATATCAAACATATCTAATCACCTTTACTTGAAATCATGGAAATATGTTGTACACTTGTTTGTTGTAAAAAACCACACAACAATGTACTTTCCACCCCTTATGAGTAGTATGGGTCAGAAATGATATATAAATATTTCGTTTTTACACCACTCTGAAGTGGTATTTTCTTCAGTTTTGCGTTTTTTGGGTGTTTTTACGCTATTATATGATATATTTATTTCTAGAATTAAAAAGATGTGCTCTATTTTGCTAATTCAAAAAGAACCGTACTACTCATTTTTGTGAGCTTCTATGAACAAGCAGTCTGCAATTTTTGATGAAGCGGCTTTCCATGAGAAAGTTTCTTCAACAGTCTTTCGTGCATTCATACCAAGTCTATTTCTTAGTTTATCATCGTCTAGAAGAAGCTTGAGGTGTTGTGAAAGCTCATATGAATTTCCTTTTGAAAATTTGAATCCGTTTCTGTTATTCTTGATATAATTCGCAACTTCACCGACTGGTGTTGCTACTATGGGGAGCTTGCATGACATTGCCTCTAAAGTACTTAACGAAGTTGTCTCTGTGAGTGATGGCAAAACATAAATATCCATAGCTTGGTAGTAGGGTATAACATTGTTTTTAGGGCCTGTAAGCACAACGCCCTTTATCTTTCCAAATTTGATTTTAAGTTCTTCTAATCCATCACCAACTAAGACAAGCCTAAGATCCTCATATACGTCTCTCAGGCGCTGGTACGCACGTACTAGGGTCTTAAGATCTTTTTCATGTGCTAGTCGCCCACAATATCCTATTATCTGTGTTGCTGGTTTGAACCCAAGTCTTTTTTTGGCATCAATCTTGTTTTCAGGTGGGACAAATTTATTTGCATTAATTCCAAGAGGGACTACTTCTGCTCTTGTTTTTATACCATACCATCTAAAAAGGTTTAATGAGGTGTGTGATGGCATCATTAAAAAGTCGCACATTGAGTAATATTTTTTCACAAATCTTCTCGATAAGGCTGAAACAGGATTATATATCATGGGTTTTCCTAGGGCGCGTGAAAACAGCTCCCATTCTATTGAATGAACATAAGCAACAATGTGTTTTTTCATTCGTCGAGCATATTTTATTGATGCTTTTCCAATAGGGCCGATGGTATGTGTCCAAACTATGTCTGCATTAGTAATTGCTGTCTTCAGTTTTTTTCTTTGAACAAGTGGAAATTCATAATCCCCTATACTAAGGTTAGTGAGAGGCATCAGAATTTCTGTCACACCATCTATCTCTGGTCTTTTTCCATGAAATTTTGGAGCGATAACAGTAATATTGAATTTATTTTTTATGACGTGCAACATGTCATAGAGAAATCGTGCGATTCCATCCCATCTGGGTAGATATGCATCAGATGCAACTACCACGTTTAGTTTCTTTTTGTTCATTTCTTTCTTTTTTGATTTAATAACTCTTACCCCCTAGTTGCAATTAATTATGAATGGCAATCAATCAATCAATAAATACTTTCCTGAAGATTTCTGCATATTTGTACCCTTTTGCTATCCCATTCAGTTTTGCCTTGATATAAACGCCAGGTGTTAGTTGTAATATTACAAGGTTCTGGGACTTAAAACATTTCATTGCTTTTAGCTTTTTTTTAAAAGTATTTGAGATGTCTACAACGAGGTTAGGTTCTCTTCTGTATAAGATGAATGGATTCCATATTCCGAAAGAATATACGTCTGGTTTTGACTTATCGGGCAGGTCTTTTACAGTTTTTTTAACGATAGCGAGTGTATCTTTGTGATCAACATGAGGATCCTCACGCATATGTGTGAAAATTATGCCTGGTTGTTCTTTTGTAATCACTTTTTTCAGGTATTTGTATGTACCTTTTTCATCGGCTTCCTTAAGGAATTTTCCTTCACGCAATCCAAGAAATGTAACCCCATTTCCGCCTAATATCTTATCTGCTTTATTTGCTTCTTCGGTTCTTGCTTGAATTGTATATTTATGCTTTATCCATGCAGGTGTCAACTCACCATACGATAAAATTATCGTTATTATTTTAGCACCTTCCTTTGAATATTTGGCTAATGTGCCCCCTGGACCAAGAACTTCGTCATCAGAATGAGCGCATATTACGAGAATACATTTATGGGATGTTGATTCAACTTCCTTTTTGAGTTCTGTCTCGTCTATCAATGAACTGTTCTTTCTTTTCTTTTTCATCTAAGTACAACCTAGTAAAAGTAATATTTAAGCTTTTGCTAACCCTCAATCATTTTTTAAACAACTTCTCAATAATTAACTTTTTATATTCAATAGCTTTTTTCTTGTTCATGTCTCAGTTAGATAAATTCAGGAAAGAGATTGTAGCCATTTTGGGTGATGCAGGTTACAAAATTGATAAAGACGTTATAGAAACTCCTAAGAAAAAGGATTTTGGCGATTTTGCGGTTCCTTGTTTCCAGTTTTCTAAGGAAATGAGAAAGAGTCCATTTGAGATTGCTCTCGAGCTTAAAGGCCAGATTAAGCTTACTGATTCCTTTGAAAGGGTAATAAACGAAGGTCCTTATCTAAATTTCTACCTTGCAAAGCATAAGCTTGCGGAAAATCTCTTAAGAAAGGTTAATAATGACCGTGATTGTTTTGCATCTCTTGCTCACAAGAAAAACTCGCAGAAAGTTATGATTGAGTTTTGTTCTCCTAATACAAATAAGCCATTACATTTGGGTCATATACGCAATATGCTTCTCGGTGAATCTGTATCGAATCTTCTGAAACATAGGGGGAGAAAAGTAATAAAATCTTGTCTTGTCAATGACCGTGGTGTCCATATTTGTAAGTCGATGCTGGCATACGACTTATGGGGAGAAGGTACAACTCCTGAATTATCAAAGAAGAAGGGAGATCATCTTGTAGGTGATTTCTATGTAATGTATTCTAAATATGAAGATGATGAGATGAAGGAGATGGTTCAATCCATGCTCAGAAAGTGGGAGGAAGGGGATAAAAAAACCAAAGATCTCTGGAAGAAGATGAATAAATGGGTTCTTGATGGGTTTAATGAAACTTATTCTAGGTTGGGCGTTTCGTTCGATAAGTTTTATTTTGAATCTGAACTTTATGATAAAGGAAAGGATATAATTATGGATGCGTATAGAAACGGAAAATTCATGATGGAAGATGGTGCTATAGTAGCCTCACTTGAGCGGTACAATCTTCCTGACAAGGTTCTCATAAGGTCTGATGGAACTACGCTTTATATGACGCAAGACATTTACCTCGCTACAAAGAAGATTAAGGATTATAATCTTGATTCTTCTGTCTATGTCGTGGGTTCTGAGCAAAACCTCCATTTTCAGCAGCTCTTTAAAGTTCTTGAACTTCTGGGCTATGAGCAGGCAAAGAAATGCTATCATCTCAGCTACGGGATGGTTAATCTTCCCGAAGGTAAGATGAAGTCAAGAGAGGGTACTGTTGTCGATGCTGATGATTTGATAGATGATTTAGTGAATTTAGCTGTCGAAGAAGTGAAAAAACGAGATACTAGACTTAAGAAGGCAGAAATTGATAAAAGAGCATATTCAATCGCTATGGCCGGGCTTAAATTCTTTCTTCTAAAACAAGACCCTGTGAAAGATATGACTTATAATCCTAAAGAATCGCTTTCTTTTGAAGGTGAGACTGGACCGTATGTACAATATACTGCTGTTAGAATTAATAGTATCTTAGAAAAATCAGAAAAAGGTCTAGGTGGTAAAATCGATTTTGCACGGTTTGAGGAAAAGGAGTTAGAATTGATTGGTGAACTCTCAAAGTATGAAGAAATTGTTGAAGACGCGGCTGAAAAAATGAAACCAAGCCTTATTGCTAATTACCTTGTTAGACTTAGCCAATCTTTTAATACGTACTATCATGATGTTAAGATTGTAAACACAGGCATGGAA
>CAZOXV010000108.1:0-4660 GCA_964583935.1 uncultured Methanosarcinales archaeon
ACCAGGTTGGTTAAATTATTTCAATAAATTGGAAGAAACTAATTTAAGTTCATTAAAATTATTTACTTCTGAATAAGAACTAATTCCAAGACCAGAACCTTCATGAGCAGTCTTTAGAAAAAGAGGAAATTCCATATCAACCTATGAAACATCATCGTAAGTTCGTATTACAGTGTAACGAGCAGTAGGAATATCATTAGCAATAAATAATTCTTTAGTTTTAATCTTATCAAGAACTAAAGCCTTGTGTAAAGGAGAACCACAAGAATAAGGTATATCAAGCAATTCAAGAATTGAAGAAAAGTGAGCTTCACGATTATTTCCTCTAAAACCTTCAGAAAGATTTATTACAAAAATATTCTTTTCAGATTCCTTGCTATTTTTCAATTTAAGATAAGCATCTTCATCCGCCTCTATGAAAGAGGAATTTAAACCAATTTTTTTAATTGAACTAAGCCAACCATCAATATCTTCTAGGGAATCAAACTCATGACCAAATTCAGGAAATCGTCTACCACTATTTTCTCGAGAATTAGCTAAAATAATAACTTCGTCAAAAAAATTTTTTAATAATTCATCATCCATATTATCACCAAAAAGATCTTATAATCACTCAACATAATATCTGCTCAAAGCACTTTCAGTCATTTTAAGAAAAACATCGCTGATTGAATAATTTGATGCTTTTCTAGCAACACCAAAAGAAGTTTTATCTGAAAGAGAGATGGCACAAGGAGAATTTATTTCAAGAATATAAGGTTTTTTATGTTGATCACAACGAATATCCAAACGAGCAAAGTCAAAAGATTCAGTTACAGCAAAAGCTTTTTTTGCGATTTCAAGAAAATATTTTTTTTGTTCATCAGAAATATCAGTAACAGAAGAATACTCACACAAACCGTTTAACTTAGCATAATTGCTTCCAAATTTAGCAAAGTTAACAGTTTCGATTAAAGGAAGAATCTCATTTCCAAGTAAACTCACAGTATATTCTTCCCCTGAAAGATATTCTTCAACAAGAACAGGGTGTTTAAAATCAGAAAGAATTTTTTTTGATTTTTTAATGAGTTCATCATAGTTATTAACAAGAGAATTTTCATCAATGCCCAAACTCGAACCTTCTTTTGAAGGTTTAACGAACATAGGAAAGTTAAACTTAACATCATTTAAATCAAAATCATCAACAGATCGTATAATATGATACCTTGGTGTTGGCAAACCATTTGATAATAAAACTTCTTTAGTTTTTATTTTATCAAAAAGCAATGATTTATTCAAAGGAGAACCTCCTGAATAAGGAATATCCAACAATTCTAAAATTCCTGAAAATTGAGCTTCTCGATCTTTTCCTCTAAAACCTTCAGATATATTTATTACAAAAGGTAAATGACCTTTTTTTTTCTTTGAGTGAAGAACCTCATAAGCTCCTTCGTCAGCTTCAAGATAAGAGGAGTTTGGGAAAAACTTTTTTATAGAGGAAATAAAAGAATTCACAACTGATTTAGAATAATATTCATCAAAAAAAAAAGGAAATCGATTGCCAGTAACTTGAGTGGTGTTTACAAGAAGAATTAATTCATCTATACCAGAGTTTTTTATAAGGGACATGAAAAACACCTAATCATCAACATAGACAAATTCTTCACCAGCATAGTTCTTGAAGTAGTATTTTTTCCCTTCGACTTTCTGAAGATAATCTGGAAGAATAGGGATTTTTCCCCCACCACCTTCAATATCAATAATGAGATGAGGAACCGCCATCCCAGATGTCCATCCTCTAAGGGCAGCTATTACTTTCATCCCTTGTTTTATAGAAGGTGCAAGATGTCTTGTTCCTTTAACATTATCAGGTATATAAATATAATATGGCTTTACTCTAATCAAAAGAAGTTTTTGAACAAGCTCTTTCATAACCTCAGGATCATCATTCACACCTTTAAGCAAAACAGATTGATTTCCAAGAGGAATACCTGCATCAGCTAGCAAATCACAAGCTTTTTTTGATTGCTCAGTAATCTCAAAAGGAGAATTAAAATGAGTATTAACATAAATAGGATGGTACTTTTTTAGCATGTCCACTAACTTTTGCGTAATTCTTGAAGGAAACACACAAGGAACTCGAGAACCAATCCGAATTATTTCTATATGAGGAATTTTTCTAACACGATTAATGTATTCCTCAAGCTTTTGATCAGAAAGCATTAAAGGATCTCCTCCTGAAAGAATAACATCCCGAATTTCATCATGTTCTTCAATATATTTAATTGCACGTTCAAAATCCTCTGAAGAAATAGATTCATAATTCATTCCAACTTTTCGTTTTCGAGTGCAAAATCGACAATACATCGAACAAACATTAGAAACTAAAAGAAGAACCCTATCAGGGTATCGATGAGTCAATCCAGGAATACCAGAAATATCATTTTCTTCATTTAAAGGATCTTCTATGCCCCGATTATCAGCAATCTCTTGAATATCAGGCATGCATTGTATCCAAATACCATCTCCTTTCTTCTGTATAAGCTTTTGATAATAAGTATTAACACTCATAGGATAAATTTTCGTTACTTTCTTTGCACCTTCAACATAAGCTTTGAGTTCTTTATCAGAATATCCTTTCAATTTTAAATTATCAATAACTAGATTTTTTTCAACGTCCTGTCCAAAACTAACTTCATCAAAGCACATAAAAATCACCGAACAACAATATAAAAATAAGACTAATATTTAAATATTTCTGAATTGAAACCTTTATTAAAGGATTAAACGACTATTAAGAATACTAAAGGACAAAAAGAAACAAATAATCTTAAAATAAACTAAAAAGAAAGCTAAATTGAGTTTTTTTTCAAGTAAAAAAGAAATAACAGATTATTTACATAAAATAAAAAATAAACCATTAGTAAAAGACAACAAAATATATTCAATTACACACGCTACCAGTATACAAAAAACCATACAGAACCGATATATTTATATACTAGTTCTGTCTTGTTACAATCATGGTCATTTTATTCAACCGATTCAGTTTACCAGATAACGTCCTTGAAATTGTATTCGCGACAACGCAACAGGTCGAAGTTGCAAAGTTGCTCATCGAGAATATGAAACAAAACGATAGTGAAATCGGAAAAACCGAGATGAGTATGTTTGCAAGCGCTCTCCATGAAGGAAAGATTGTAGAACAAGAAGGAAGCGGTCCTTTCGGGAAAAAGAGAAAAGTGAAAGTGTCATATAACAAAAGACAATTCTACGATCGGATCCTTACACCGATGAAGACGATGGGAATGATCGATTATGACATGTACAAGAAAACGTACAAGCTAAGCGAGAATTTCAACAAAGATCTGATGCGTGTCGGCTTAATGTGGCTTCAAGAACTACGTAAGCCACCATTGAATTAAATATACCCACAACATCATTCGTGACGATAAAGTCATGCAAAGCGGAAATCATGGAAGTTCCCATGATTTTCATCTTATGGATTTCACGATGACCCCATAAGGAAGAAGAGGCCTCTATGGAAAACACCACAGAGTTCTTTACAAACCACCCCTCCCCAACTACCCCTCTCCATAGAGTGCCTACTTCTTCTTTTCTTTTTTGCAGATTTCACAAAGAAGCAATTATTACAGATATATTCCTGCTAGGGCACTGGTTTTACAAGAAGTACAAGAACAGTATCAAGAATATGCAGATAGGCCAATCCGAAAGGAAAAGAGAAAACAGAAACTAGGTTGCTGTCAAGCAGTCACCAGCTCTTTATCTGATCGATAACCGCTTCATGCCACTTATTGACAAGATCAAGCATCGTCCGTTTGAAATACTGCCTATCCTTGATAGAATAGACGAACGTATAACCACCACTATCGAGATTAACCTGATGCTTGTTGACAAGATCTTTCGATATGAGTTTCTTGATGGCCTTCTGAATGGTAGTCCTATCCTTACCAATCATCTCCCCGATAGTTGAGGTGCATAAAGAGTCGTTCTGGGAAAGCAAGAAAGTGAATAAATCGTATTCAGTCTTATTCAATTCAAAGCTACACATGATAAGCTCTTTGAAATCGATATTCTTACATGCAAAGGAAAATCTCATAGCGCATCAACATAATATCATAGTTTCAATTATTATCAAGCGATTCTTTTTCGATGAGACGTTGGGCTTCAAGAGCAGCCATACAACCGCTTCCTGCAGAAGTGACAGCCTGACGATACACATGATCCTGAACATCACCTGCAGCAAACACACCCTTGACTGCTGTACTCGTGCTGTCAGCTTCAGTAACGAGATAACCGAGCTTATTTGTTTCAAGATGATTCTTAAATAATTCAGTATTAGGTTTGTGGCCAATGGCAAGGAACAACCCGTCAGTCTTGAATTCTTCGATCTCACCGGACTTTCGGTCAAGAAGCTTGAGACCTGTTAGGACATCATCACCGAGCACTTCATGAACTTGTTTATTGGTCAATATCTGAATCTTAGGATTCCGTCGGGCACGGTCGAGCATAATAGGAGATGCCTTAAAATCAGCACTCCTGTTAAGGATAGTGACTTTAGATGCGAAATTGGTAAGAAAATTTGCTTCTTCCATCGCAGAATCACCACCACCAACAACGGCGACTTCCTTACCCTTGAAAAAGAAACCGTCGCATGTCG
>CAZOXV010000109.1:0-4615 GCA_964583935.1 uncultured Methanosarcinales archaeon
GAGAAAGAACGAATCATTCAAAGAGTTTATTGATAATTATCTAAGTGAAGAATAAGGAGTTAATATGGCTGTTGACCTTTCTAAAATTTTTCTTTTCAACCCGTTCGCAAAATACTTCCGCCAGTCAAGACCAGAGGAAGAAAAGGTAGAGGAGCAGGAGATTGAAAATAGTCAGGGTGTATCTCAGGAAGAGGTTGACCTTGCTAACTTTATCAATTACGATTATTTGTCTAACCCTGGTGCTGCTATTACATATGTTGGAATACAGTTTGAGCAATACTTCGGAAGTAAAAGAGGTAGAATACAAAAGTATCGTCAGATGGCGAGGTATCCAATTATCAACGATGCTCTAAACCAAATATGTGATGATGCTGTTGTCGATAATCCTGAAGGCGATATGCTAAGTCTTGAGATAAACGAAGAAATTCCAGAACACATTGAGGACGAAATCAGAAAGATATGGGATTACCTTATTGTAAGTGTCTACAAGTTCAACGAGAGAGGTTGGGAACTATTTAGAAAATGGTTGGTTGAAGCAGAAATTTACATTGAGATGGTTCTTAATGATAAGGGTGATGATATAATTGGTATCAAAATTCTTCCTGCTCATACTATGATGCCTGTCTACGAAGAGAATAAGGTCAAGGCATACATGCAGGTCAACGTAAATGCTCCTGAGGCTGTCAAGGGAGTTGACCACGCACATCAAGGTAATGTGGCTTATGCTCAGTCAACGACACATGCTGATGGAGAACCTAATAGTATAATATTTGACAAGGACCAGATCGCATATGCTAACTATGGTGATTATGGCGAGAACTTTCTTGATGTGAGAGGATTTCTTGAATCTGCTATTAGACCATTCAACCAGCTCAACAACATGGAAGATGCCATCGTTGTACATAGACTTGTTAGAGCACCACAAAGAAGAATCTGGAATATCTATACTGGTAGAATGCCAAAGGGTAAGGCTGATGAGTTTGTAAAACAGCTCGCAAACAGATATAAAAAGAAGTTGATTTACGATTCAGAAACAGGAGCGATGAACTCAGCACAGAACGTTCAGTCGCTTACGGAAGACTATTGGTTCACAAGGGATATTAATGGTAATGGAACTACTGTTGATACTATTGGTGGTGAATCCAACTTCAGTGAAATGGACGATGTAAAGTACTTCCAAGAAAATCTATATAAGTCTCTTATGTTGCCTCGTTCGAGATGGGAGGACCCAGCAACATCTATGTATTCATCCGGTAAATCTGGTGAGATTCAGAGAGAAGAAGTAAAGTTTGCGAGATTTGTAGAGAGACTACAGAGAAGATTCAAGTATATCATTCTTGATCCATTCATTACTTTGATGAGACTTCGTGGAATTGACGAAAGATATGTTGACCAAAACATATTCAATGTTAAGTTTACAAAGTCCAACTTGTTCAAGGAATACAAGGAAATGGAGTTGATGGAATCGAGATTATCCATTCTTGGAGCGGCATCAGAGTTCATTTACAATCCAACAGAAAATCCAACCGGTTACTTCGCACCAGAATTCGTATTGAAGAGAATGTTCTTGATGAGTGATGAAGAGTGGATTTGGAATAAGGAATTGATGGACAAGATTAAACCAACTGAAGAAGAGCAGGCTGCTTTGGCAGCGGCTGGTGGTGAAGGTGGTTTCGGTGGTGCTGGTGAAATTGGTGGAGAATTTGGAGCACCTGATGTTGGTGGTGAAGCAGGAATAGAAGCCGGTGGAGAAGTAGAGGCCGGCGCGGAAGGTGGTGGAGAAGAAGAGGCTCCTCCAGAGGCACCAGAATCATTCACATTTAATGTAGATGATGGAGACTCACAGATTCTAAAGGAATGGAATACTTTCGATGTGTCAATCAGAGAAAGGTATAAGGACAAAAATCTAAGAAAAAGGTTTAAGTTTAATAAATAACTATAAATACTAACTGAGACATTTATTTGTATTCAAAAATTGTTAAGGAGGAATTATGAAGTCAGTTATAAAAAGAGTTCTCGATGGAGATTGGGCAAGTCTTCAGGCAGACATTGAGAAGATGGCAGCAACTAAGGTCAAGACAAAAGTTGACGAAAAGAAGATGGATGTCTTGGCAAAGATGAATGGCATCAATGTTGATAAGCAGAAGGAAGTAATGTCGGTTTCAAAATAATAGGAGAGACTTATGAAGCTTTTAACAGAGTTTGTCTCGTTTGATAAACTTGAAGTTATCAAAGAAGAGAAGGAAGGAAAGAAAGAGTTCAGGTTGAGAGGTCCCTTCTTAGAAGCAGAAATCAAGAACAAGAACGGAAGAGTTTACTCAAAGGATATTCTTGTCCGTGAAGTCAATGACTTTGTGGAATCTAAGATCATGAAGAATAGAAGCATGGGTGAACTTGACCATCCAGAAAATCCTCAGATTAATCTTGAGAGAGTATCTCATATTATAGAGGAACTTAAAATGGATGGTAACGTTGGTATTGGTAGTGCTAAACTCATTGATACACCAATGGGTAGAATTGCCAAGACTCTTGTAGATGAGGGAATCATTGTAGGAATGTCAACCCGTGGTGTTGGAACTCTTGATGGAGCAACCGTTAAGGAAGACTATAAACTTATCACAGTTGACATTGTAGCTGATCCATCCGCGCCTAACTGTTTCGTGGAAGGTGTACTGGAAAATAAGGAATTTGTCATTGATGGTGACCAAATTGTTGAGGTTGCTGTACAGAACTTACAAAGAAAGGTAGATAAAAAATACGAGCCTAACTCATTGTCAAAGCATGTGTTAGGTTATATGTTAGATTTTTTGAGTGAAATTCAGCGCAAAAATGTGTAAAAAGTTGCTGTTTTTTAAGTCCCAATTTTATAAATAATTACAGCAAATCAATAGGAGGAGCTTGATATGAGTAAGAAAATTACAGAAAAAATTAAGGAAATGTTGACTCCTGAGGACCTTAAGGTTTTCGAAGCTGCGGTTGAGAAAATGGTCTCCACAAGAGTCAAGTTGAAGGAAGAGGAAATAAAAGCAAAGTATGACGAGCTTGCTGAAGAGTATGTCAGTAAGAAAGTCAACGAAGAGCTTGAAACAGCTAAAGCATCTCTTATAGAAGAGTACGACGCAAAGCTTAAGAACATTGAGCAGAAAGTTGTTACAAAGCTTGGCTCTTTCCTTGACCATGTTATTGTCGAACAGATTTCTGAAGAATCTATCGAGAAGCTTGCGATTAATGAAATTGCAATGCCAGTTGTTGAACAGATCAGAAAGGTCTTTACAAACAACTATGTAGAGCTTGACACTGATGGTGCCGGTCTTCTTAAAGTTGAGCAGAAGAAAGTTGCTAAGCTTGAGAACGAATTGTCAGAGGCTCACGCAAAAATCATGGAATCTGAAGAGAGACTTGAGAAGTCAGCAACATTCTTGCTTATTTCTGAGAAGACTCAGGGTCTTACAGGAAGCCAGAAGCAGAGAGTTGCAAAGATGTTCAAGAACAAGAAGTTTGAAGAAGTCAAAGAAGGAATTGACACATTTGTAGAAATGGTCAAAGAATCCAATACTCCAAGACCAAAGAGTGGAGGCAAGGGAACCCTTGACGAAATCATCACTGAAGAGGACAATATTGGAGAAGAAAAGAAAGTAGTTCAAGAAGAAAAACAAGAATTCTCTTTTGCTGAAAAGGCAAATAGATACTTGGATGAATAATAAATCGGTCTTACCATAAATGAGGAGGAGAAAGATATGAGTCTTGCATTAATCAAAAAGTGGGAACAGGCTGAAGGTAAGATGTCCATTAAGGATATCAAGGACAGATACGTTAAGGAAAACCTTGCAACTCTTTTGGAAAACCAGGAGAAGAAGGACTTTAACGGTCAGGAAGTTATCGGTGAAGCTTCCAATCATGGTGCTATCAACTATGGTAACCTTGGTGGATTCACTGATGGTGCTGCAGCAAGCGACTCTTGGATTTTCCGTCCAATTGCTCTTGCTCTTGTTAGAAGAACATTCCCAGATTTGTTCGCTAACAAGGTTGTCGGTGTCCAGGCTATGTCCACACCTGTCGGTCTTGCATACGCAATGAGAGTCGTCTACGATGACGGAAACGGAAATGAAGCTGCTTGGGACAATGTTCCTGAGTACGGTGGATACACTGGAAGTCAGGTTGGTGTTTCTGGTACACTTCAGGGTGGCCATGCTAACACATCTGCCGACACAGGTATTTACGACACATCTGGTACTGGTGCTACTACATCTGCTGCTGAAGCTTGGACACTTGATAACACATGTAACACAACAGGTTCCGCAGTTGACGGTTGTGGAGATTGGCCACAGCTTAAGATGAGAATTGACCAGCTTGCTATCACTGCAAAGACCAGAAAGCTTGCAGCTAGCTTCAGTCTTGAAGCTGCTCAGGACGTAAAGGCAATGCACGGAATTGACATCGAAAGAGAAATGGTTCAGTTCTTGCAGTATGAAGTTACCGCAGAACTTGACAGAGAACTTATTCTCAGAATGAAGAGTGCGGCTACTGACACTACTAACGGTGGTGAGAATGTTGGTGCTATCGACCTTACTGGTGGTGGTACTGGTATCGACGGTAGATGGTCTGGTGAAAAATA
>CAZOXV010000110.1:0-4604 GCA_964583935.1 uncultured Methanosarcinales archaeon
CCTTTCGATTTTGAGCAAACAACCATTTTTGTTTCTGCGCTTTTGTTGCCTAATGAGACAAAATCGTTTATGGTACCTTTTGATATATTAGATGAGGCATTGCTTCAAGGCTATAACATAGATGTCGAATTTGAAAGCGTTCTTGGTTCAAATAGATATAAGCAAAGAGATAGGCTTGATATTAAAGTTACAGATGAAGCTTCTACCGGAATAGCGTATTTTGCAGGGATTATAATATCTCTCGCTGTCTTGATGTCTTTAGGTATGGGTTTTATCTATAATAGGAAGAAAAGACGCAAATAGTTCTTTCTTTTCTTATGATGTTGTGTGGATGGTGTTATTATGGTAGTAAAAAAGTCAGTTAATTTTTTGTTGAAAAACTCTTACATAATAATACCTCTTTTCTTTATACTGATATCTATAATGTCTTTTTATGCGGTTAATCTTCCTATTGACCCTTCTTTTTCATCTCTTATTGCAGACGACACAGAATATAATATTAATGAGAGACTCATAAGTAATGTTTTGGATGGGAATGATGTTGTCCAGGTTTTTTTTAAACCTGATGAATCCTCTGCATTATTAGAAAGACCACGATTTATGGATAATCCTGATGTCATCTCCTATATGGAGTCAGTCAAAAAGTCACTTTCTGAAAGTAAATACGTTGTGGGTGTAAGAGGACCACAGTTCAACTCAGAGAGTTACTATGCCAGGATATTGCTTGAGGTCGATACTCCAAGATCCATAGATGGTTTTAGAAAAGTGATTGATGATTTAGACGAATATTTTGAGCCAGTTTCAAAATATCCAGGAGTTGATGCAACAATAACTGGTGTACCTCTTTTATTCGATCGTGTAAATAATCTTTTGATTGGAGACAATATCAAGACTATTGGTTTATCTATATTTGCTGTTTTCTTTGTTTTGTTATTTTACTTCAAATCTTGGAGATTATCTTTGATTACTCTTTCTATTCCTATCTCTTCCCTGATTATACTTGCCGGATTGATGACTATATTTGATATAGCGGTAACAATAACTCTTGCAGTGGTCGGTATTCTTATTGTCGGTCTAGGTGTTGATTTTGCTATTCACGTCGTTGTTTCCTATGAATCATATAGAGAAAGAGGATATAAACACAAGAAAAGTATCATGGAGTCAATTGATCATTTACACATTGCTATCTTTGGTTCTTTGCTTACAACTGCCGCAGGTTTTGCAGCCTTGATGTTCGGTGTTTCACCAAGCAGCCAGTCTCAAGGACTTGTTCTTACAATGTCTATTACGATAGTTTCTTTTGTTACGATACTGATTTTACCATCCTTGATTTATGTTTTTGCTGATTTCAAAAAACTTCCTCCGAAAAACCATTTTTTTAACTCAATAAAATCTAAGTTGGGAACTCTAGCAAAATATCAAACTCATCATCCTAAAGTTGTTTTATCAATTCTTGGCGTCCTGACTGTAGTTATGCTTTTTGGCGCTACTAATGTTGGATTTGATACTGGTAACAATAATTGGATACCCGATGATGATCCAATACAAGAAACTTTTAGAGAGAGTAATTATGCTTTTGGTGGGACATTCTCAAGTTTACAACTTGTACTCGAAGGTAACAACCTTCGTGATGTTCAAACAGTACGAGATATTCAACAACTCGAAGCCTCCCTTTTATCTCTAAGAAATATAGAGGATGTTGTAAGTCCATACACGAATTTGAATCTTGAGAGAGAGGACATATTTTCAAGTCTTTCTGGACAGTTCAATAAAGATTACACCATGGGACTTATGTCAATAAGGGTTGCAACTTTTTCCACAGAGTCGGGTGGTTCATCGGTAGTTTTGGATGAAATAAGAGATGTAATTGATAATAATCCTGTATATGGTACTAAGATAACTTTATTTGGTGATGTTATTAGATTTAGTGAACTGGGTGCGGCTTTGGGGCGTGATACTGGTGTGACAACTTTGATTAGTTTTGTTGTTGTGTTTTTGATTGCATCGTTTCTCTACTTTTCTTTTAAGATAGGTGCGGTAGCTTTGCTTCCTGTTATAATAGGTATAATCTGGACATTAGGCTTCATGGGATTTTTCAATGTTCCTTTTACGAGCATAAGTACTGGACTAATAGCTTTGGTTTTAGGTACTGGTATTGACTTTTCAATTCATCTGACAAATAGCACTTTCAATAATATCAAAGAAGGTCAGAATCTTGTAGATTCGATCCATAAGACAATGATCTATTCGGGGGGCGCGTTGCTATTAACTAGCATAACAACTTTCATTGGTTTTTCATCTCTAATTTTTGCATCGTTACTTGGTATTCAAAGACTTGGAATAACTCTTGCTTTTAGTATACTTTCTGTTTTTTTAGTTACGATTATATCTATACCTGCCATATTAAGTCTAATCATAAAAAACGGTCATGCCGTGAAGAAATGAATCTTCTTTGTTATGCTTGTTTATTCTTAGTTGTTACTTGTTTAATTCTTTTCTATATTGAAAATAAATGTTGCAAAAAAAGCCGTCTTTTTAGGGACGGCTTATGGATTGCGAGAAATGTCAACAAAAATATTCTTCGTAATGCGCAGGGAAATACTGCTTTGCAGTCTTTCCATCAACCGAGAAATAATGACCGCAGAAGACGAGGTCATCAAAGTTCTCTGGCGGGAAAACTTGCGGACACTTGTAGCAGAAGATGTCGAAGCCATCTTCACAATCACTGCGCTTTGCGTAAAGGCGCAGGCTCTTTGGAACTGCCTTGACTACTGATGAAGAAAGAATGTATTTCTTTGAACCGTTTCTCCCTCCTGCATAGATTGTCTCTCCACGCGATGTAGGAATTTTGAGACCTGTTTCGCCACAGATAAATTCAGACATATAATACTCCTTACTTTATCACTCTGGCAGAGCCTTTTTTTATCATGCTTTTAAGTTCTGTTTCTGTCAGAGCCATTTGTGATTTTCTTTTGAGATTGTCGAGAACCATCAGATGACCTGTTTTTCTAATTTTATATCGCTGTCCATCTCGAAACTCGACAATCATCCTTTTTGCAAATTTCATTATCACTCCTTATTTGAATTCATCCTCCTCTATTGGGGTGCTTATATAGCTGCCAAATCCCAATGAGTCCTTTTTCCCTGCTAGTTTGAATGCAAGGATTATTGTAGTGATAATGCCTACAATGCACATCCCTAGAATTACGAGCTTCATGCTCAGTTTCTCCTTTCAAGTTTTCCGAGTACTTTTTCCAGAGATTGTTTTCTCCTTTTTCTCCTTCGTGCAAGTTTTTTAGCCTCAGGAATTAACTCTGTTTTTCCATCAGCTATCTCAAAGAGGAGAAGGTTAAACCGAATCGAATTTCGCCTCCTATTTTTCTCAGACTTGTTGATTATTGGTATTACAATGAGAGCGAAAACTGCTACGAGAATTGTTACGGGAAGCAGAATAATTTCAATTGCTTGGATTTCCATTTAATCTCCTTTGGTTTGGATTGCCAAGATTTTACAAAAACAAAAAAGTATTTTCAGAAAACCAGCCTCACAAAAATATGAGGCTGGTTGTGTCTTGTGTCAGTGCAGTTATTAAGCTTCGGCGCTGTGGCTTTTCTCTGTTACTTCTGCAGGAAGAAGTCTCACTGCTTCGCCATTGCTTTTTACTTTGTACGCACAGGAACTGTTCAAGAGCATGAGCGAGTTATCCGGATAACTTGTATATCTGAAGTGACATCCTCCGGTGAATTGTCTCAGTTCTCCGATTTCGAAAAGATGTTTCTTACCAGACACTCCTAGGTATTTTACCATGGTCCTGTTGTCTGCCAACACGAAACACGCACCCTTGGAAAGTTCGATGCCTTTTTCTATCATTCTCTCCTCTTTTATAGTGGCGTTGAAAACAAACATGACCTCCTTTTGAATTTCGTCTGGGTCGAGTGATTCGTTCTCGAACTTTCTTCTGAAGATGACGTGCTCTCTGATGAGTTCCATCAGTTGTCTGTTGCATATTTTTCTTTGTTGCATTAAGTACCTCCTAGATTTGATTCGAGTTTCCTTCCGGCAAGGAAAGTTTGTATGTATGCCCGCCAACAAAGGTGTGGACTCCTTGATGGCCTGCGCTCTTCCCTGTTCTTTTCTCCTCCTCTTTTTTGAGTTTTGATAAGATACCAGAGAGCCTGGAGTCTCCGATGCCACAGAGTTTAATACCTTTCTTTGTGAACTTCTCCTCGATTACACTTTGAAGATTGTCTAGCATATCAACATCTTCTTTTGTACGCTGTATCCCACGTAGCGTGAAGAAGTAGTCGTGAACGATTTTTTTATTTGTCATAATGACTCCTTTATTGTGATTTTATTGTTCTGTTCTTCCTTTTGTGTTCTTTGCCTTATACCTCCACCTCCTTCTCTTCAAAGCATCCGTCATGTCCTCCGGTTGAGCCGGTTGCAAGGACACAATATGCCATAATCTCAGAGTGGGTAATAAACCAATCCCTGCGGACTACTTTTGGTGTTTCCGCGATTCTGAGAAATTGATTCCAAACGACTTCGGCCATCATCCCCTGAGGCATCTTTTTGAGTGCAGATGCTGTTTTTTCCGGCTGTGG
>CAZOXV010000111.1:0-4584 GCA_964583935.1 uncultured Methanosarcinales archaeon
GAGATTGAAAAAGATAACTATGTGATCTCTGAATTTGGAGGTACAATAATAGAAACAAGTGGAAATCCAAACTATCTATCTCTCACGCACTATTTCCAAGAAGACAACACAATGTTTGAAAAACCACTTCTTGTTGAAACCATAGTAAGAAACAATGGTCCTGGAAAACAGGACATGAAAGTAATAAAAAGTGTTCCAAGAGAATTTGATGTCGTACCATTAAACGACGATATAACTATATCGAAAGACGAAAACGGAAATACAAACATAAAATGGAATGGCAGAATAGGTTCTGAAAAATCTAAAAAAATTGAGTATAATATAGTATACAAAGAGAAATATAGAATTTATTTTGAAGGAACCAGTTCAAATGTCAAAATTTTTAATCAAAGTTTTGTCTCTGAAGATTTCATAAAGATATACTCAAAGCAAAAGCTCCTGGAAAAATTAGCAGTCACAAAACACCTTTCCTACAATACAGCTGGTGATAATGTATCAGTAACAATGGAATTCACTAACAGTGGAGATACTACTCTAAAAGAAATCGTTGCAATGGAGTACATACCAGAGGAAAGCGTAAAAACTTTCTGGATGAAGAATCAAGGCGAAATAGAAATACCATCGCTCAACCCAGGCGATACATTTACATTTTACTACGAAACAGAAAATCATGAAAACATAACGCTAATCCCTGTTGTTCTAGGTGTCGAGCCTGATGATGTTATGTCAAAGTTGGTCCTTGACTCACATTTCAAAATTTTGCAAAATATAATTATCTTCCTAAGATTCCAAACAATCGCAGTCTTGATTGTAATAACATTAATGATTGTATATCTCCATAACCTCAACATACAAAAAAACAAAAACAAGAAAAGATTATTTTCAGCTATGCATGAAGCATTGAAAGAAACAATATCAAGCGTGAAAAGCATACCAAAAAATGTTCTCATGTTTTTCGGAAATATACACAAGAGAATAAAAGACAAAATAAAGAAAATCAAAGAACTTCTCAAAAAACAATCTTGATAATTATTCTAAAAAAATATAACATAATAATCTAAAGTACGAATTATAAAGAAAACTTATTTTCAATATGGCAAATAATTTTTATAATTAAAATTATATTTATTATAAAAGTAACAAAAAATAGAAAAGTATTTAAATAATTTTGATAACATAAATACACAGATAGGGGTTTTGCATGAAGAAAGTAAATATTGGTTTAAAAGACAAAGTACATATGCAAGCAAAAATAATATCTGTAGTCACTGGTGTTTCTCTAAACCAATACATAGAACAGGCAATAGAGAAAGCCATAGAGAAAGACAAGAATATAATAAAGGAACTCGGAAAATGAATTCTCCTAAGTGTGTGAGGGGTTTTGTATCTTTGCTCTTCTTAGTGCTTCTTCTCGTCTCCGTGAAGGGCGAAGATACTTCTCTCCCTGCCATATCAATAGTAAGGCCTGAAGCAGAATATATGCCAACACAACAAATAGTGATAGAGGCAGTCACAGACGTCGACGCAAATTGTACAGCGATTGATCTCAATGATAATCTAAATAATAAAACAATGGGACAAGATACAATGGAGCATAGCACTAACTTTAATCTTGACGACGGCAATTACACATTTGCAGTTCTATGTGACGCAGGAAATGAGAGCTCTGAAAAGAACATAAACTTGAAGGTTGATACGGTTGCACCAGAAATACTTTCATATCATCCTTCATCATCAACAAAAGATATTGTTGAACTTGAGATAAACACAAATGAAGAGAGTACATGCAGATATTCATTGGAACATGGAATTGAATACATAAGCATGACAAGACAGTTCAGAGTAACAGGCCACACAAAACACAGAACTAGTTTAGAATTTGAAAATGACGGGACTTACGATATTTTTATCAAGTGCGTGGACAGAGCAGGTAACAAAAACGAGAATGATTATGCAGCACGAATAGATGTTGATGTTCCACCAAGCGCTAGAATAATTCTTAATGAAGAAAGCCCCATATCCTCCGGAACAATAGGAGTAACGGTACTTACTTCAGAGCCTGTCTTTGCAACGCCAGAATTAAAATACACATTACAGGATTCAACAGGAAAAATTGAAACATTTACAGTCCCATTATCAGGAAACGAACAAAGATGGACTGGACACATGATAATAAGCGAATCAAACGTACGAAATATAGGGTCTTTCGGATTCAAAGGAATAGACTATGGAGGGAATACAGGAACGGAAATCACTTCAGGAAACACGTTCATAGTAGATTCTACTACACCTCAGAAAGTAGAGTACGTTAGAGCAGTCACACAATCAGATGGAACAATAAAGCTAGAATGGGAATATGATGATCTGAGAGACGTTGATAAATTCATAATATACAGAACAATCTCTCCGGGAGTTACAAAACTAGATTATCACGATGAAACAGACAACACAAAATACACAGATAGCAGTCTAAAAGGAAATACAGACTATTATTATAGAGTAATAGCAGTGGATGAAGCAGGCAATAAAGGCGCGCTCTCAAACGAGGTTGATGCTAGAACAGTGGAAAAAAGGGAAGAGACACAGCAAACAACAACGGAACAAGAAGCATCATCAGGGCTTAGCTCGAATCTCCTACCTCTTGTTGATGAATCAATCAACAAATACTCTGGATTGAAGAAGCTGGTGGACGATCTTGTTCTATACTATAAGGGACAATCAAATCTTGATGAACAAATACTTGAAGACCTTGATATAATAAACAAAGTATCATCTGCAAAAAGCAAAGTCTATAACAATATTGCAGAGCTCGAAAACCTAAAATCGCGCGACTTAGAACAAGGAACACTGAAAAATGAGATTAGGACTTTAGAAATAAGACTAGAATCTATAACGGAAGAAATACCAGTCTCCATAACAAAAAAAAATAATTTCAAAACAGAATTTGAGCCAACAGTACAGGATGTGATGAATGGCGTGGATGGCCTTCTAAATCTTTTCAGAATAGTAGACTTAGACAGTGATATGAGAGAAGAATTTATAGAAGAGAGTATCAAAGTAAACAACAATTTTTTGATAGAGAGTAAGGTAGACATACTTGAGATAGAATACCATAATGGCGACGCAAGCGATGTTTTGCTCGTGAATAAAGATATATCTCAAATTAATGAAAGAAAGATAGATGAACAAGGGCTTTTGGTAGTCGAAGTTGTTGATGAATCAATAACGGGAAACATTAGAGACATAGAGTTTATCTCACCGCGTCCGGACGTTCTCAAAAATACAATGTTTAAATGGGATCTCACAAACTTGAACAGCAATATAAAGTATTACATAGAGAAAGAAAAAGGGTATTTTGATGACTTGGATGATGAGATTGTAAGAACAACAATGCTCGATAACTACAAATTACATTTTGATGAACTTGGAAGAGAGCCAGAAAAAGAAGATAACTTGCTTACAGGAAGATCAATATTTAACATGGACGGGATTGGTGACTTCAAGAGTGTCGCTGGTATCATCTTGGGTGTAGTAGTCCTAGCAGGACTTGCAATCTATTATTTTACCATGGATTCTCCTGAAGGAAATATAATTGACCGATTTAAAAAAAAAAAAAGATAATTGAAAAAACATCAGGAAACAGTGAGAACGGTAAAAAGTTTCAGGAAATATATACTGAGATGAACGTAAATAATGAACTACCGTCGCTGGAGAGGCACCTTTCACCGCCAGAGAGCACAGAATACTCATCAAAAATTGATGAAGCACACAAGAAGATTGATAATCTAAGGTTCAAAGAATCGAGTGATATCTACATTAAACTTCTTGAGGAATTAAAACAAGAGGATGATATTGACAAGAAAAATAAAACAATACAAGAACTACATAAATTATATGATAAGTTGAACCTTTATCAAAACATTGTCTATTTCCAAGAGTCATTGCGAAAGAAAGATCATGAAGCTATCCAAAAACACGTGAAAAATATAACCGAGAACTACAATAATCTTCGAAAAAGTAATGTCAACACGAACAGCCTGATGGATCTTGCACGGGAAAATCACAAAAGATACTTGGAATTTCTAGAAAACGAAGATTATATGCCAAAATACTAGTGATGAAAAATTTATATAGGACATAAAGAAACAGAATTATGGTTGAAATGGCAGTGCAAAATAAGACAACTAAAAAACAGATTAACATATTTCTTGTATTCATATTTCTAATAATTTTTTCACAAGCATCTGCCGCAGCAAGCATAGCAGTTAACCCCGGAACTCTTAGGGGAGAAAACATGGTGAGAGGAGGTTATGCTGAAAAAAATGTGAGAGTTTCAACAAATGAAGAAAAAGCAATAGTGACAGTAGCGTTTGAGAATAAAAACAACCAAGTCAACAATTGGGTCAGGCTGGAGCCCGCTGAAACAGAATTTGAGATTGGGCGTGGTGACCCCAAGACATTGAAAGTCATAGTTGAACCACCAACCGATGTACCAAACGGCTTATACAACACATCATTAATCTTCATGATAAGAAGCGTCGATGAGTTTGAAGGTATGACCGGCGCAGTCATAGATACCGCGGT